>CAZCZF010000048.1:0-13647 GCA_964503025.1 uncultured Vampirovibrio sp.
GAGGCGACGGCTAAAGCCGTCGCCTCTCTTTTTATCTTTTAGAATTTGCAAGAAAAATTTTAATTTTGCGATATCCTCTATATTAATTTTCGTTTTTCTTCTTTTCTTTTTTCATGATTTTTAATCATTGTTTCTAACTCATTCGGCATGACGGTATTTCGCGCAAGAGCTTCTTTCTGGAGTCCTTTTTCTAAAATTTTAACTTCTTTTTCTTTGAAATTATCTCCGGTTTTTACAATATCTCTATCATGGTATATTTGCACAAGTCGAATTGCATTTTCAGTCGGAGAGCTTATTTCATTTGCTTTTTCCTGTATTTTATAACTTGCCCAATCTTCCGGCAGATTATCAATTTTTATGTATCCCATATTAGAATCTAATCGTTTGTCTACTTCGTTCAAAAGCACTTTTCTCACATATTCTTTTTGACTTAAAAATCTACAAGGAATTACAATATTTGAACCAATCACCTCTTCTGGGTCTCTGTTTTCGTATTTTTTAAATAGTTCCGCAGCAATTTGTAAGTGTCCTAACTCTATATCCAAGAAAAGTTCCCAAGTTGCTCGGATTCTATCATCCACTTCATCTTCTACGCAAGTATAGTAATTACAAACTTCCGTAAATTCATGAAGCAAGAATTTTTCCCACATGCTTTCGGAAGGGTCAATAAGAGATTCGTACATTGTTACGTGCTCTTCTTCAACATCCTTGATTTCTGCATAAGTTTCTCTCAAAACGTGATCCGGATACATAAAACCGTGTTCCGCATAGTAATTATGAGTCTGTTGTTCTCCGGAAAGAAGAGTAAGAATGTTAACTTTTGTCTGAGGTGTCGCAGTAGCTTTGTTGTAATGATATCTGCGTCTCATTGCATTACAGTTATGGTGATTTTGCGTAGGACGTCCGACTATAATATCGGTTTGCTCTTGCACAATATCATTCGGATTAATTCCTTCTGTCATGTATGCAAATTGACTGTATCTGTATAAATGGTCAAAGTCCTCAAGCAATCCGAAATCGAAAGTTTCTTTAACATATTTATCCGGTTCATTTTGAGCCATCCAAGCTGTTAAATCTACTGCAACTTGTTCATACCCGAGTGTAGTCTCCAATACCGATTGGTCAGCAGGCCCCATCCAATTCATCGTAGTCTGTTGCGAATCTTCAATTCTGCTGATTTTTGATATAATATCTTTATCGGCATCATTCGGCAAAAACCTGTTAAGCTGATGTTTAAAACCCCAAGCCTCAATTTCAATACCGTTCATCAAAATTTGTCTTGTTCTTGTATAACAGTCAACATCGGATTTATTATAAGGTTTTCCTACAATTTGATGCCAATTCCGCAATTGTTTTTCTATCGGTAATCCTTTTTCTTTCAATGGATTAAAACTCATTTTATCCGCCTTTCTGCAAGTCGCTCTTGCAGAAATATGTTAAAATGAAGTCATAAAAAAATTATCGGCACATTGTATATTAATCACGCGATTAGTTTCCGGTTAAACCGTCAGAACTCTTTTGGTAGTTCTGCTTCACATATTCACGACGTTCTTTAATTTTGAGCATTGTTTCCATATCCATCTGTTGAATTTTTCGTTGATATTCAAGTTTTTTAACCTGATTATCAAATCTTTCAGCTTGCTTTGCTTCTTTTTCTTTAGCTTTTTCAAGCTCTTTTGCTTGTCTTGCTTCAAATTC
Source organism: uncultured Vampirovibrio sp. (assembly GCA_964503025.1). GTDB lineage: Bacteria > Cyanobacteriota > Vampirovibrionia > Gastranaerophilales > Gastranaerophilaceae > CAG-196. The sequence goes on from CAZCZF010000048.1 coordinate 1,699, forward strand.
AACTTCAGAAACCGGAGTTACTTCCGACTCTTGCTCCATTCGATACCCAACTGTTGCTACAGGGAATGCATCACCATCTAACGATTCCAAACGTGAATTTTCGCCATTAATGTCAATGCTCCATGTTCCTAAAAATTTTGGAATATCACCTGTATACGCGTAAGCACAAAGTACAATTCTGCTTTCGTCATTTGCATCAAAGCCCATCGGATAAATATCCCAACGTTTTTCATCAAAATCAACACCTCCGGCCATTGCCCAATAATTTACAATCGCATCACGTATTTGAGGAAGTTTTTTTGCCTCTTTTGTTCCAAAATCATATACCCACAAATCAGTTTTCCAAATACCGTCATGCCTGTGACCGACTTTTTCCTTTACGACAAGTTTTGTATTATCAGACGAAAAGTCAATTGGAGTAAGTGTTCTAAAAATAAACTTTGTATCAATATCCTTTGACGTAGAAATTAACGGTTCAGGTTCTCTATTCAAAACATTTGCCTTTTTAACTTTTTCCAAATTCGTTAATGAGGAATCAAGATTAATTAAATACAAATCACAACTTGTACAATCATTCTGAGCATAGTAATAAACCGCCGGATACACAAGCTTCTCATAATCACCAGAAATTATCCCCTGCGCGTTTATCTGTCTATCAAAATTCAACTTTCTTGGAAGTGTCAATTCTGGACTTCCGACCGGATCATTATATTTAACCAGTTTAAATTTCTTTTGTGGAATATACACCATATTTTCATCTTTTGGCATTTCAGCATTCTCAAGATTTTTTTCATTAATCTCTTTTTTGCTTTTTCCTCTGGATTTTGCTTCATACTCCGCAACAGTCATATAACCGGATTCAGGAAGCTTACTTTTTTCATATTTTTCCGTCTCGCCAACTTTATCAACTTCGTTGCGATAAATTGTCTCCGCTACGACCCTGTCACGTCTTTTTATGAAAGGATATTTCAGTTGACTGCAATGAACTTTCATTGCCATAAACGCGCCTGCCATTGCTTCAAACATTAGACCAAACCTTCTTTCATTGCAGTTACTGTTGCTTGCGTTCTTGATGTAACACAAAGCTTTTGCAAAATACTATGTACATGAGCTTTTGCCGTAGCTCTTGTAATTACAAGCTTATCTGCGATTTGTGGATTAGAAAGTCCTTCCACCATCAACTCCAACACATCAAGCTCTCTATCCGTAAGTCCATAAGAATTTGGAGCTTTCTTAATCTCAGGTGCGCTTATAATACTTGCTTGCGGTCTTTGTAAGTTTGAAAAAACCATTTTCGCAATACTTGGATCTATCCATCCGATACCTTCATAAACAGATTTTATTGCAGATAGTGTTTGCTCTGGAGTTGCCCCCTTCATTATATAACCATCCGCTCCTGCCTTAAATGCCTCAAATACATCATTTTCACTATCTCGCGAAGTAAAAATCAAGATTTTAACATCAGGATTAAAATCCTTAATCCTTTGAGTTGCTTCTATTCCGTCTATGTTAGGAAGTCCAATATCCATGAGTATCACGTCAGGATTAAAATTTCTTGCAGCTTTAATCCCTTCAACTCCATCCGCAGCTTCTGCCACAAGCGCAATACCTTCTGCTTTCGCAAGAAGCATTGAAAGCCCCATTCTATATAATTCGTGATCTTCGACCAACAGAACATTTATCATACCAAACTTCCTTCTTTTCTTGATTCTATACCTTTGACCACTGTGTCCGTCAGCAGGAATGAAAACTCACTGCCCTTGTTAACACGACTTTCAAGCCAGATTTTACCGCCATGTGATTCTATAATTTGTCTCGATAGGTACAAGCCTAAACCGGTTCCCGTAGAACGTTTTTTACTTGTGCCTTGAGAAAATCTTTGAAACATGTTCGGAATATCCTCTTGAGGAATTCCGCAACCGTTATCGGATACAGAAAATATTAAATCTTTTGATTCATTCTTAAGCGTAATTACGACTTTTCCGCCTTCTTGCGTGTAATTAATTGCATTGCCACACAAATTGCAAACAACGCGTCTTATCTCACTTCTGTCTGCATTAATTTCTAAATCCTTATTGTTACAATCTATGCAAAAATCAATGTTCTTCTTTTGAGCAAGTGGTAAAAGTTCGTTATAAACTTGTTCTATAAGATTGTAAATATTAAAGTTTGTTTTGGTTAGTGTTAATTTTTCAGCCTCATATTTGTAAACTTCCAATAAAGCGTTTACCAATCCCAACAAATCTTGATTGCTTTTTTGCATTGTTGAAAGGAGCAATTTTTGTTTTTCATCCAATTCGCCCAACGCACCATCCAAAAAGAATGTTAATGTTTGAATTGCAGCGAGAAGCGGAGTTCTCAAATCGTGTGTTAAAGTCGCAATAAAATCATCTCTTAATTTATCAGATTTTTTCTGCTCGGTAACGTCTCTTATTACTCCGACAAAACGCTTAAACTTAGAATCAGGATTGATTCTTGCAAAACTTATTTCTACCGGAGTTTCAACATTGCTCAACGGATTTTTTATACAAAAATCTCTAAGTAAAAGTTCGCTCTCATCAAGCTTGTGAAGTTCTTTTGAAATAAATGTTTTTTTACTTACTAAATAATCATCAATTGAAGAGTTTAAAATCTTGCTCTCAACTAATCCAATCAAGCTCTCACAAGCAGGATTAACCTGTTCTATAATTCCGTCCTCATTAATAATTACAATTCCATCAGCGCAATAATTGAAAATTCCTTCTAATTTTGCGTTAGATTGCTTTAAATCAGAAGTTCTTTCTTCTACAAGTTGTTCCAAATTCTGCGAATAGTTTTCAAGTTCTTTTTTTGCGACTTCAAGCTCAGAAATCTTATTGCGCAACTCACTCAGTAAATAGCTGCGCTCAATGCCGTTTTTGATATTTATTATTAAATCATCATTATCCCAAGGTTTCTCAATATAGCGATAAAGCCCAATTTCATTTATTGCGCGAATAGCATTCTCTTTGTCCGCATATCCCGTAAGCAAAATTTTGCTCACTTCGGGATAAAGCTTATTAACCTCACTTAAAAACTCCAAACCATTCATCTCCGGCATCAAAAAGTCCGAAATTACCAAATCCGGTTGGTTTTCCTTTAAAAATTCAACTGCTTCCTTTGGATTATTGAAAAAATGTGCATTCATAAAACCTTCAACTTTTAACAATGTCTTAAAAGCGGAAGTCACTATTTTTTCATCATCGACTACTACTATCATCCCCTTGTTCATATTCTTATCTTACTCTAAACAAGACTACAAGACAAATTATTAACTTTTCTAAACTCATGTTATAATTAGTTATGTTAGTAAAAAGGAGAGAATTATGGCAGACGCAAAATTATTGGCAAGCATTCAAAGATCAGACACTGAACAATTGCAGATTTCAATTTCCGAATACAGAGGAAAAAGTTACTTCAATTTAAGAATATTCTATACTACAGATGACGGTGCAACTTGGCTTCCTACAAAAAAAGGTGTTACATTCGCGCCGGATCAATTAGATATCCTTTCTGACGCAATCGAAGAAGCTAAAAAAGAATTTATGTCAGAAGAAGAATAATGAAAATTAAAAAAGGGTAAAGCGTATAAAACTTTACCCTTGCTCATTTTCTTACAACAACACAAATAGGGTTAGGTATCAGTCAATGGACAAGACAACAATTCAAGATGAATTTATAGCAACTGTTTCTCACGAATTGAGAACACCACTTACAAGTATTAGAGGTTTTTCTCAAACTCTTTTGAATTCGTGGGATAAAATTGATGATGAAACAAAAAAGAAATTCATAAAAATTATAGAAGAACAATCAAACCGTTTAATTCATCTTGTAGAAAACGTACTTTCCGCATCAAAAATGCATGCCGGCTCAGATGTGCTAAAAAAAATTGATGTAAACGAAACAATCTCCAAATTAATACCGTTATTTATCGAACAGTATAAAACAAGAAATTTTGTTCTTAATTTGAAAGAAGATTTACCACCGGCAAGACTTGATGAAGATAAGTTCCAACAAATAATGACAAATCTTATAGATAATGCCGCAAAATATTCTGAAAATGGGAAAAACATTTTCGTCTCAACCGAAATTTCAGAAAACAAGATTTTAATAAAAGTAAAAGATGAAGGTGTCGGAATAAAAAAAGAAGATTATGACAAATTGTTCAAAAAGTTTAGTCGACTGGAAAACCATCTGACAAGTACAACTCAAGGTAATGGATTGGGGCTTTACATCACAAAACAACTTGTTGAAAATATGAATGGCAGTATCAGCTTTGAAAGCCAAGACGGAAATGGCACTGTATTTATGGTACATTTTCCTACTTACAATCAAGAGGAGGTGCTCAGATGCTCTCACATGTCTTAATTATTGATAAAAGAAAAGAGCTGTCTACAAAATACAAAAAATGTATTGAAGAAGAACAAACTTCTGTCACAATTGCGCGTACCCTCAAAGATGGTGTTGCATTAATTCAGGAATCAGAACCCGATTTAATCATAATCTCCGATAGCATTGATGAAGATTTATCAAACTTTTGCGAAAAAATCAGAACGCTAACTTATAACACAAGGCCGACAATCGTTGCTCTTTCAAAATCAGCAGACACAACAGACAGAATCAAAGTTTTGGCAAGCGGTGCCGATGATTTTTTGAGTGAGCCGGTCAACAAAGAAGAATTTAAAATGCGCGTTAAGGCACATTTGCGACGCGATATTGAATCAAATCTGGACAACGTAACTCTTTTACCAAACAAAAAATACGTTTATAAAGCCATAAAACGTCTTTTACGTTCCGAAACCAAGCAAGCTGTTCTTCTCGCAGGAATTGAGAATTTGGATAGTTATAAAAGCGTCTATTCTGATATCGCAGGAGATAAACTGTTACAAACCTTTGTTGCAATAACAAAATCTGCACTAAATTCCAATGATTTTTTAGGACAGCTAGATGAAAAGAATTTTGTATTAATCACAAATCCTTATAGCGCAGAAAAAATGGCAGCATTTTTAACCTTTGCGTTTGACACGGTAATTCCGAAATTTTATTCCGAACAAGACGCGAAACGCGGTTACACATTGCTTGACGGAGATAGAAAAGCCGGCATGAGAGCAAATTTTGTTTCGGTTTTGATTGGCGGAATTATTGATAATTATGATACCGTTTTATCAGCAGATGGACTTTTGGAAAAACTTTTTAGTATCAAGAAAATTGCAAAAATTCCGAACGGCTCAAACTACGCGATTGACAGAATAAAACTAACCGGTGAAAACTCCGTTGTCGCACCAAAAATAAATCGTTCTGTATACATAAGCGAACCGGATGAAGCTCTTTCACTTCTTTTGCACACAACGCTAGAACTTCAAGGCTATGACATTTTGGAAGAATTAAACTTAGAGTCAGATGAACAACCCGGAATGATTATTCTTGACAGCGAAAATGATATGACAGGACTGGATATTTGCAAAGACTTGAAAGCACGCTTAAACTTTGTAAACACAAAATTAATTGTCACAAGTACAGTTCATGACAAATCCGCAATTTTAGACGCAGGAGCAGACTTGTATCTGCCAAAACCATACGAAATTTCTGATTTAATAAGATGGGTTGAGTATTTTTTCAAATAGCTCAGTTACCTGACTAAACTGTTAGTTAAATTGTAAATAATTTCTAACTTTTCCGAATTGTTACCAATTAAAACAATATTTTCATTAATTCTTCGTATAAGTTCCGCAGAATCTTTAAATTTGTTTGTAGCAAATAAATCTTCAGAAGTAATTTCAAGCGCATTCAAAAGTTTATCAAGGGTTTCTGCCGTAACAAAATTTTCACCCAATTCAATACTGCTAAGCGCCTTTTGTGAAATGTCAACCATCTCTGATAGTTTGTCTTGAGTATAACCCTTTTCTAAACGTATATGCTTTATTTTCTTTCCTAATTCTTGTTTGATGCCCATTTTTACAATTTTAACTTATAAAATTCATAAAATTACTACTTAAAGGTATTTTATATTAAGTTTTGTAAACTCTAAACCTATTGTAAATAGTGAGTTATCACTTTTTAGTATTTTTAATTCTAAAAAATGCGCAATTTTTCAAATCAAAAAAACTTTATATATACATACAAAGAATTACACAAGGATATAAAAAGGAGAGAAACATGACTACACCAATCACAGAACAACCAAAAGTACAAGTAAAAGGTTACGCTCAAGCAAACACAGGAGTTGTTATAAATCCGGCGGGAGAATCATACTCTAATATTGGAGCAACACTTGGAGGAGAGGTTAATTACAAAAATTCTTACATTAAAGCTGAAGGAGGTGCAGGTACTGCACTTTCAGGGAAAGTTGAATTAGGACACGAATTTGATATCGGCAAAAATATGGGACTTGATATTTCAGCAAAAGCACAAGCTACAAGAAGCCGACAATCAAAGAATTTTACTTTTAATGCAAGCCAGATGGACGTAGAAATAAATGGGCAAAATTATCCCAATGAATGCTCAGCAAAAGCTAGCGTAAAACGGAATTCTGGAGAAACCCGTCTGGGCGGTGGAGTAAAATTAAACTTTAAATCTAAAAATGTAAAATTAGGCATTGGAGTTGAAGGAGGAATGCGTAAAACAACCACTAATGATGTAAACATAAATTTAACTAGTAATATCGTATTAGAAAATAACATTCGCAAGACTGAACCTTTAAATATTCACAAGACGGAATCTTTAAATATTTTTAAAGATTTAGGTCAACAAAAAGGATATATTACTCCTACCGTATCTGCAGAAGTAAATTTTGGCAAGAAAAGCGGATTCTCATTTGTCGCAAATGCAGATTTACACCAAAGGCAAGCTGGTATCAGATATACATTTTAATTTACAAAAGAGTCGGTAGTATTACAGCCGACTCTTTTGCTTTTGAGAGTTTTTGAAAAACTCCTTGCAAAAAAAGTTTGATGTGATATCCTTGAATACGTAGACAGCGGATATGCGTCCGTAGCTCAGCTGGATAGAGCATCTGCCTTCTAAGCGGTAGGTCAACGGGCTCATAAAACAAAAATTTGACAATTAAATAGAACACAAGATATGCGTCTGTAGCTCAGCTGGATAGAGCATCTGCCTTCTAAGCAGAGGGTCCCGCGTTCGAATCGCGGCAGGCGTATTTTTTGTGCCTATTTTGAAAATACTACAAATTTACTACAAATTGAAAAAGAGCTTTTTATTTTAGGCAAAAAGGCTCTTTTTTATTTCCTACCCCGCCCTATAGGGGGAAAGTTGGAATTTAACATGTTGTCTAGAGTTAGAAAAACTCCCGGCTGATTTTTGAAAATTGAAATGTTGCGGCAGTGGATTTTATTTATTATAATCTTCTGGAATCAAGTTTTTAAATATTTCATTGAAAATAGTTTCTAAATACGAATTTCTTAGTAGTGTACTACCATATTTCTTTTGCATTATTGAATTTAAGTTTTCGTTTGGTTTATCTTTTTGTTCATTAAAAAGCCATTCAATATTAAAAGTTTCATTTTTCATCATTTCAATAAAACTCTCAAAAGAATCAACATTAAAAATATAAAGCTCATTATTTTTTATTTTCGTGCATAACTCTTGATAATCCTCAGAACATGAGATTAACAAATCATTTATAACTGTAGAATTTACAAAAGGCAAATCTTTAAATATAAATATTGGATAAATTTTCTTACCTTTTAAAAAAGAAAGTTCTTCTACATTTTCTATGTCAGATAATTTTTGTATGCCTTTGTTTATCCTTTTTATGACATCTTGCTTGTAGTAATCATTTAATTGTTCATCATAACAATACCGATTTGGAACTTCTGACGATTTTACTTCAATCAAATAGTATTCTTTTGTTTTGTTTCGTTCAAGCTCAATTATCCAATCAAAGAAATGAAACTGATTTTTCTTTTTTATGTAGGTAATTTCTGGATATATAGTTGCGTTTGATAAAGTTTCTTTTATTAGAATCCCAATATACTCTTCAAAAATATAACCAAATATTTCTCTTATAGTATCATTAGGATTTTTTTGTAGATTTTCTTTGTAATATTTTTCGGCATCATAAAACAATCCATTCCAACATTTTTCTAAGAAAATAGAAAGATTTGGACAGGTGTATTTGCCAAATCGTTTATCATCAAATTTTATGATTGGTTTTTGATACAAAGGATTTATGCTTACGCTATCACTGGCTAATTGTTTATAATCATCGTAGCTTGCAGATAAATATTCCAAAACTTGACTTATTTTATCTAAAGTAAATACATTATGTTTAACATCTAAATCTGTCAGTATTTTAGGGTCTAAAACGGTTCTTTTATCATATAATACAAAGGCAAAGATTAAAAAAGTAATTTGAAAATATTCTTTATAAGTTACTATTAAAGATTCTTCAAATTTAGTAAAAATACTTTTAGAGAGATTCGGGCGTTTTTCATATAAATCTTTTCCTTTTGCGATTATTTCAAACATAATAAAATTACGTGCTAAAGCTGGAATAATAGGTAGCTGCATTTGTCCTTGCTCTTTAGCTAATATTTGTAATAAATTATAGATATTAAAATTTTTTTCATTGAATTTTTGAGTATCTAAATGATAATGACATAAACGAGATAAAGTAATCCCATTAAAAAATGCTTTATTTGAGATTTTGCTATTATTCCTATCATTTGCCCCTGATAATATAAAGTGATATGTCAAATCTGCAAGTATTGACATAGTTGTTAACATCTCTCCGTTCTTACATATTAAACCAAATGGTCTAAAATTATGATATGTTGGATTTTCTCTATAAATCATTTGAGATAAAATTGTTATAACTTGCAATGCATCTTTTAAATTATATTTTCTTAGTGTGTCATAAAAAACTTCTAAGGGCAAAGAATTTTCTGTGTTATATGTTTTAAAAAGACTTCTTAATTTGCTATCACAATTTTTGATACAAGTTACAAGATTTTCCATTGTTTTATATTAGCATGATAATGTAAATAACTGCATTACTTTTGCCTTTTTTCTCTATAAGAGAACAATGCTGTGATTCAAAGGAAAGTAAGTTTTTTGATGTTTTATGGACCCTACGAGGGGATAAGTCACGATTCAATAAATTTCTAGAGTCAGAAGTTTCTAGCAAATTTTAAAAATTTAAAAGTCCTATTATTATATTAATTTGGAATCTTATTTGCCAATATTTCTTCTGAACGCTTGATTATTGTTGTTATCCAACTGTCAAAATGTTGACAATGTTCTCTGATTTTTTGAATTCCTAAGTCTCTGCATACATTAGTACCATCAGTGATTTTTTGATAACTTGAGTATGCTTTTAATATCCTTTTGCTAGGAGCTGTTGCAGGCGAATTGTTAACTAACTCTGGATTGTTACCAGCTTGTTGTAATGCCTTATTTATTATCTGTTCTACAATATTTTTTCTGCAATCCATTAAGTTATTTATAGTAGTATCAGATTCTACAAATAAAAATGTTTCAAATTCATGCAACTGAATATATGGAATAAATTTTTCATTATTTATATGTATAGACATTTTCTCTTCTATTAATTTAACAATATCATATGAATTTGTTAGATTATGTTTAGGGATAAAATCTTCATGTAAACCATAATAATCATAAAAAGTAGTAACTAAATCATATTTTGCCGTTATAAGTCTACTTATATCTTTTATTGCTTTATCAAAGGATATTGTGCCACCTTTAAAAGAATGATTTGCCATTTTTTTAGTCTTGACAATTATAGGTTCTACATAAATATTTTTTGTTAATAAATATGGCATTAGAATTTGTTTTATAAAACTTTCTTCTGTTTGTCCTTCAACTGAGATAGCTATATTTACAGACATTTATGGGCGTCCCCCTAAAATATTTTTTTCCCATAATTCACCAACAGAATATTCATCTAACCATTCTTCTAAATCTTTAGAATTATGTCTTTTGAATACAGACTGCCCATCCAATCTATCAACGGTTATAATATCTTCAATTGTAAATTCATTTATTAATGGAACAGATTGGGTAGATATTATTATTTGATTTTTTTCAGAAATACGTTTTATTAAACTAGCTAAAACATTAATGGCATAAGGATGAAGACCCAATTCTGGTTCATCAATTACTATCGTTGTAGGTAATTTGGGTTGTAATAAAACAGTTGTTAAACAAATAAATCTCAATGTTCCGTCTGATAAACAATTTGCATCGAAATACTCTTTAGACCCCTTTTCCTTCCATTCAAGTTTTATATTTTCTTCATTAAGGGGGTTTGGTCTTAGTATAAAGTCATCAAAATATGGAGCTACAAGTTGTATTGTTTTTACAATATTGCTATAGTTTTGATTATATTTTTCTTTTAACAAAAATAAGAATGCAGCCAAATTAGAAGCATCATGTTTTAAAGCAATATTATCACTTATATTACAATATCTTTTAACTCCAGCTGTTGAACTTGTATCATGAAAGTGATATACAATCCAATTTTCTAATGCTTCCCTAACATACTCTGTTACTTTTCCTCTGCTTTCTAGCAATTTAGTAATTTGATGTCCTGAACGATTAAAATCAGAATACCAATTTCCATATGAAGTATTGTACATTGCTGATTCTTTAGAAAAGAATAATTGGTCATTGTCAGTAGCTTCAAATGTTAATTCATACCTGTTTTGTCCGAAATATAAATCGGCATATATATTTTGTGTATTTTTTAAGCCAAAATGAAAAAAGGTATTAGCCCCACCTGATTTAGTTACATATGCTTCTAAGTTGTTTTCTATCATATTATTTAGAAGTTTAAAAAAGGAGATAAAGTTAGATTTACCTGCTCCATTACAACCAACTAAAACATTTAATCTAGACAATTCCAATTCTAGATTTTTAATTGATTTATAACCTTCTATTTTGATTTTATCTAATTTTGGCATGAAAATATTCCTAACTCGATATTACCATGAAAATATACAGAATTTTGCTTTTGTTAAAATTTTCTTTTTTAATTTTTGCAACAATATATAACTTACTGCATAATTTTAAAATCTTTCTCGATATGTTTATACTGAGGAGTTGATTATGCAAATAAAAATAATTAGAAATAAAATCAAATGTAAACATTGTGGCGAGGTTATTGAATCTGAAAGCAGGCACGATTTTAAATTTTGTGCCTGTGGTAAAGTTGCAATTGACGGTGGACATTTTTATCTTAAAAGGTCTGGTAATCCTAATGATTGGATAGAATTAAGTGAAATAATAGAACTTGATTAAAATTAGCCCTATATCCATAAGTAACGGGCTAGTTAAGTACATTATTTTATAAGGAGGAAGAATGAAAAGTCTTGAAACAAGAGTCGAGCAAGTTCAAAAATTATTAGGTGAAGTAAGAGCATTGGTAAAAATCTGTGCCCTAGTGACAGATTCCTGTATTACTGATAGTGATTTACAATTAAAGGACTCAACAGAGCTCTATATGGCATTGCGAAATATAAACTCATTGCTTATAAATATAGAGCACATTCTAGATAGTTAAAGAGTTTCAAAAAATTGAGCAAGGCTTATGTTGAATGCTTTAGCCAATTTGAAGATTTTATCAACGCTCGTGTTTCTTTCTCCTCGCTCAACCATTCCTATAAAATTTGTAGAAAGCCCAATCTTTTCGGCTAATTCAGATTGAGTTAAATTATTCTTCTTTCTTAACTCTTGAATACGCGAACCAAAGGTTTTTAAATTCTTTTTTGTTTCTTCAGAATTTCTATCATAATCATTCATTAAAGAGATTATGATTGCTTACTTATGCAAATAAAACAAACCCACCGTGTTATTTTGATTTTTTTGTTGTATAATTCTAATATCTTTACAAAGTGAAATTTAAATCTTTAACAATAAAGGAATTTATGAATAATATAACTAATTATAGAG
>CAZCZF010000049.1:0-13464 GCA_964503025.1 uncultured Vampirovibrio sp.
ATTTTTAACAATGAATATTTTGAATTTTCTTGCTATAATAAACGAGAAAGGAATATAAATAGCAATGAGAGTTGATAATATATCAAAATGGAACAGAAGTCTCCAAAATAATGTTCGTACGATTGCGTATAATGCTGGAGGACACGGAGACGTAGCACAATATCATGTCGGTGTAAGCATGATGTACTTTTTTAACAATGGTCGTAAAAATCCATCGGTCGCTAAGATTATAGCTCATGATGAATTAAAAAAACAAAATTTAATTTCCAAATTTAGATTTCACAAAAAATACAATTCAGAAGAATTTGCACCTGAAAGACAAAAGTTCGATAATACATTTGCAGAATTGTACCCTAAAACAGGTGATATGAGAAACAAGCTCATAAGCAAGGGAAGAATTGCGCTTCATAGAGTAAAATCAAAAGCATCGGATTTAGAAAAAATGTTAATGAACATCAAAAAGCTGTAAGAAATCTCTTACAGCTTTTTAACTATTTCTTCCAAACAAATCCTAACGTGCGCATAATTTAAACCGCCCTGCATGTATGCGACATAAGGCGGACGCATTGGTCCATCTGCGGATAACTCAATCGTAGAGCCCTCTACAAAAGTTCCGCCAGCCATAATAACTTTATCTTCATACCCCGGAATATACTCAGGTATCGGTGTTACATAGCCATTTACAGGTGAAAGTGATTGAATCGTCCTACAAAAAGCTTCCAAATGTTCAGGCTTACCAAAAATGATATTTTGTATAATATCCGTCCTTTTTTCGTTATATCTTGGTGCAGAATTAAACCCGATATCCTCAAACACTTTCGCGGCAAGGATTGCACCTTTTACAGCTTCCGAAACTATAGACGGAGCCATAAACAAACCCTGAAAAATCAATCGGTGTTGATTAAACATTGCACCGCCTTCCGAACCAATCCCCGGAGCAGTCAAACGATTTGCCGCCCTTTCTACATATAACTCTTTTCCCGCAATATAACCACCAGCTTCAACAATCCCACCTCCGGGATTTTTTATCAATGAACCGGCAATTAAGTCAGCACCGACTTCTAAAGGTTCTTTATCATCAACAAATTCACCATAGCAATTGTCTACAAAACAAATACAATTCGGATTTTTTGATTTAACTATTTCACAAATTCTTTTAATCGTTCCCATCGAGAGCGATTTCCTCGTCGAATAACCCTTGGAACGCTGAATTAAAACCATTGTCGTAGTTTCATCAATGGCAGATTTAATACCTTCAAAATCCACATCCATATCATTCAACAAAGGAACTTCCGAATACTCAACACCATAGCCAATCAACGAAGAACGCTTTGTTTCATCATCACCGGCAGTACCAATAACTTCTTGCATCGTATCATAAGGTGTTCCTACAACAGAAATTAGCTTGTCATTGGGACGCAAGTTTCCAAACAAGGCACATGCAAGCGTATGAGTTCCGGAAGCAAAATGTATTCTTACAAGAGCTTTTTCTGCACAAAATACCTGTGCAAAAACTTTATCCAAGACCTCGCGTCCCAAATCATCATGCCCATATCCGGAAACCGTATAAAAATGCTCGGGAGCAACTTTATTGTCAAAAAACGCCTTTAAAACTTTGCGTTGATTATAATCCCTAATTTCGTTTACTTTTTCAAATTCTTTTTCTAAATCTTTTTCAGCTTCTTTAAAATCATAATTCATAATGGTTTAATTATATTATAAAAAAAGTAAAAGCGATAATCTTGTAAATTACCGCTAAATTATGTGTGTGTGTATTATATTATAGATATTATGATGTGTGTGTACTTGTGGTAAATGTTAACCTTCCTACGCAATTGCTGAGAATTGCTCAGTTCCGTTTTCTTGTACTTGATCATTATCACAAATCGTATTGAATGTTCTGTATAATTTATAACCAAGAGCTTTGAACGGATTAGAAACCACTGAGTCTGCGTTTTGAGCAAATTCCTTATTTTGTTGGAACTTGATAGACGCTTTTGGGTCTCTTAACATTAAAATTGCATTTTGAGAAGCTGTATCTCTTGAAACTGTATTTGGACTCTCTGCTCTAAAATTTATATTTGATATTCTATTTATTTGCATAATTATCACCTCTGTGACCTTTCTGATTGAATTAAGTGTTTAACTTACACTTCATTCAACAATTTCATTATGCAACATATTAAAAAAAAAGTCAAGAGGGCAAAAAGGCTTTTGTTAACTTTTGTAAAACCGCTTTACCTAAAGGGTTTGAGGATAAAATGTTAAAAATACACTTAAAAAATAGTCCAACTGGTCAATAATCTTTCGTGTAACTTGTACACCAATTCGTATAATTAAGAGTTTTTTGCTATTTTGACGGCTTTTTCAGACAAAAGCATGCCTTCTTTACATATTTTGAGTTTCTATATAACTATGGTATGATTATATATGGGGAGAGGTATGAAAAAAAACGATAACATCAACAACAGAAGCAGAACTTTTACCGAACGCCTGATGTGGATTCAAGGCGGATTTCTTATTATAATTTTATTATTTATCGTTTACCTTTTCTGTGTACAGGTTTTAGATATTCGGAATTGTAGAAATAAAGCCAAAAACCAAAGACGCGCAAGCTCTTTTGTAATGCGCGGCAATATATACGACCGAAACGACATAAAGTTAGCCACAGATACTGTTTACTATGATATTTTTGCAAGAAAAGCCGATTTTGTTCATACACCTGAAGAATTAGCAAAGATACTTGCTCCAATCTTAAAAGTTTCACAAATAGACCTCACTGAAAAATTAAGACAGAACATATCTTTGATTTCTCTTAAAAAAAATGTAGATAGACACACAAGAGACGAAATTGCGAAATTAAATCTCAGAGAAATCCCTATGGATAAAAAAAGCATTCGCACATATCCTCAAGGTACACTAGCTGCCCATGTTTTAGGTTATTATAATTTTGATGCAGATGTAGCGTCCGGCGTAGAATTAACTGCAAAAGATGTTCTTGAAAGCGTTACAAAGACTTCTAACGTTGAGATGACACCAAAAGGAAATGTTATATATAACATTTCCACAGATCCTGTTGCTGCGACAAAACCGACAAAAGGTAAAGACATAACATTAACTATTGATGCAGCAGTTCAACATGTTTGTGAAAAAGAGTTAATGAAAGCAATCGAAAAGTTCAAAGCTCACAGAGGCGCGGTAATTATTATGAACCCAAGAAACGGTGAGATTTTGGCTTATGCGGTTTATCCATACTTTGACCCTAACAATTTCAAAAATGCAACAAGTTTTCAAACAAAAAACTGGACATTAACGGATGTATTTCCTCCTGGATCAACATTTAAGACAATAACTGTTGCATCCGCAATGGAACTGGGCAAAATTAACAGATATTCAAAAATAAACGACACTGGTAAAATCAAAGTCGGTTGGTGGACTATTAAAAATTACGACTATGCGCGCCACCCGAATCCGGGAATGATAGATTTGGTTTACCTTTTTGAACACTCAAGCAATGTTGCGTCAGTTCTGATTGCTCAGATGATGAGTAAAAGCGAATATTATGGCATGCTCAAAAAGTTCGGATTCGGTGAAAAGACAGGTATTGATCTTCCTGGGGAATCCGTCGGAATTTTGAAAGCACCAAGCAAGTGGGATAGTTCCGACCACGCTTCAATGGGTTACGGTTACGGTTCTTCAGTTACTGCAATACAGATGGCTTCTGCTGTTTCTGCGATAGCCAATGACGGTGTAAGAGTTACTCCGCACGTCATAAAATATTCGCCGGAAGAAGAAGCTATCAAAGTAAAAAGAGTTCAGGTTATGACCCCTGAACATGCTCGAATAGTAACCGACATTCTCACCGAAAGTATAAACAGAGGAAAGTCTCCGATTAAGTCAGCAAGTTACAACATCGCTGCAAAAACAGGAACATCAATTAAGCCGCAAGAAAACGGCAGAGGATACACAAACAAACTTTACACATCAATTGTAGGTTACATGCCTGCAACTAACCCGCAAGTATTAATATATGTTATAATTGATTCAGCACAAGGTGGAGAAATTTGGGGTAACACCGTTGCCGCGCCGATTTTTAAAGAAATTTCGACACAAATTCCGCATATATTGAACTTGCAACCGGATAAAATAAAATAAATGAGGTAAAAATGAAATTAGGAAATTTAATCAGAAGTATTGATTTTGTAGAATTGTTAAACATCGACAATTATGATGAGGATGTTAAGGGAATTTCTTACAATTCAAAAAAAACAAAAGTAGGCGACATATTTATTTGTTTAACCGGTGAGCATGTTGACGGACACGAATTTGCAGAGGACGCACTTGCGAATGGCGCTATAGCGTGTATCGTAGAAAGAAGATTGAGCATTGACGCACCACAAATTGTTGTAAATTCTACAGTGGAAGCCATTGCGACGATTTCAGATATATTTTACTCTTCTCCGTCACAAAAGCTCAATATTATTGGTGTTACCGGAACAAACGGAAAAACAACCGTAACTCATCTCATTCAAAAGCTTTACGAAGCTTCCGGAAACAAATGCGCACTAATCGGAACTTTAGGAAACAAGTTTTCCAGCGAGGATGACTATCGCGACGTAAAACACACTACTCCGCAAGCACCTGAGCTTCAAAGTTTGTTATACGATATCAATAAACTTTGTATTGATAATGTTGTTATGGAAGTTTCATCACACGCTCTTGCACAACACAGAGTCGACCACTGCGATTTTAACGGTGCAGTCTTTACAAATCTGACACAAGACCACCTTGATTATCATATAACGATGAACAATTATTTCAGCGCGAAAGCAATTCTTTTTGAAGATTTAGTTGCAGGTGATTTTGCGGTTATTAACGCGGATGACAAATACGCAGAAAGATTTTTAAGCGTGATAGCTCCAACAGTTAAAACTTACACATACGGTATAAAAAATAACGCGGATGTTTCTGCAAAAAATATCGAATATAAAAATAGTGGAGCGTCATTCACTTGCTGCATCAATGATAAAGAATATCCGATTAGTTTAAAAATGAACGGCATGTTTTCTGTATACAATGTTCTCGCAGCATTAACGACAGCTTTAGCTACAAACATGGATATCGAAAATTCCATAAAAACTCTTGAGAATATAGGAGGAGTTGCAGGAAGGTTTGAAATAGTACACACAAATCCAACCGTAATCGTCGATTATGCACACACTCCGGACGGACTTGAAAACGTATTAAAAACAGCAAGAGATATTACTCCAAGTGACGGTAAACTAATTTGCTTGTTCGGCTGTGGCGGTGACAGAGATGCAACTAAGCGCCCGAAAATGGGAAGAATTGCAGAAGATTATGCAGATAAAGTAATTATAACAAGTGATAATCCGCGTTCAGAAGACCCGCAACAAATTATTACTGACATTTTAGCAGGTTTGAAAAGCGTAAACGAAGTTATCGTTGAACCTGACAGAGAACTCGCGATAAAAGAAGCACATAAAATCGCAGAAGAAGAAGATGTTGTACTTATTGCAGGAAAAGGACATGAGGACTATCAAATTCTTGCACATGAAACAATACATTTTGATGACAGGGAAAAAGTAAGAGAAATTTTTGTACCACGTACATAATTTTATCTACAAAAGAGGTAAGTCAAATGCGAACACCATTAATCATAGAGCAACATTTTCATGGTGCTTACGGCGTTGATTTCAATAAAGCAGGAGTAGATGAGATTGTTGAACTTTCGCATAAACTTCGTGCAATCGGAATTGGCGGCTTCTTTCCAACTCTGGTAACGGATTCTCTTGAAAATACAAAACGTCAAATTGAAGTCATTAAGTTGGCATCTCAAAAATGTGATGGAATACTCGGAATTCACTTGGAAGGAATTTTTATTAATCCTGAAAAAAAAGGAATCCACAATCCGGCACATTTTTTGCCACTCACAAAAGAGAATTATCAACGAATAGAAGATGATTTCATAAAAATTGTAACACTTGCGCCGGAACTGGATGAAGGACTGATTGAATACCTCAAAGAAAAAGGAGTCAAAGTACAAGCCGGACACTGTTGCGGTTGGGGCAATGTTGACGGAACAACTCATACGTTTAATGCAATGTCAGGAGTTACTCACCGTGGAATTTCAACAGCGCTTTCTACACTTATAAACAATAACATTTATGCAGAAATCATTGCAGACGGTTTGCATGTAAGTGACGACGCTTTAAAACTGTTTTTCAAATCAAAACCCGCGGATAAAGTAATTTTAATTAGTGATTCACTCCCGATTACATACAGCGATATAAAAGAGACTATTTTTGCAGACTCAAAAATTTATTACGACGGGAACAAAGCAACATCAGCAGATGGAACTATTGCAGGAAGCACAAAGCTCTTACCGGAAATAATTAAAATTTTAGGCAAGAAAAAAATGTTCAATCCGCAATTTATTGAAAACACATATTATTACCACAATATAGAACCAGAAGGTGAAATAGAGTGGGATGAAGATTTCAATATTGTTAATCTGAAATTTTAATATATGCCTTGAAAATTTTGTTTGAAATTGTGTCATCAAACGCTTGTTGTATCTTTTCAAGAGGGTATGTTGTAGTCAAGTCTTTTACATTTACTTTGCCTGTGGATAAAAGTTCAAACGAATCTTTCAAATCTAATGGAGACGGCGAATAACTCCCCATAACAGTAAGCTCCTTATAATAAATTTCATTATTAGCATAACCGTTACTAAGCGGTGTACTTGAAAATACAACAATTTTTCCACCTTGTTTTACTGTTTTTAAAGCAGTATCAATCGCCTTATCCGCACCTGAAGTCATAAATACTGCATCAACTTTTTCATCCGGATTATAAGTTTCTATTCCCATTTTATTGGCAAGAGCAATTCTCTCCGGTATTAAATCACAACCATAAACTTTGTAGCCCATTGCTTTTAAGCCTTCGCCCATCAAAAGTCCGATAGAACCCAATCCGACAATCAGGGCAGTATCACCTTCCAACAAAGCTGCACGCTTAATTGCTCTTATGCAACAGCCCAAAGGTTCGTAGAACGAAATTTCCTCTTCCGTCATATTGTTTGGAATAAGATACGCAACATTTTTAAGATGTTCTTCTGATACAAAAACTTTTTCGCTAAATCCTCCCGGAATTATGTTAGTTTTCTTGAAATGTTCACACATAGATACATTGCCATGCCTGCAATAATCGCATTTTCCACATGGAATGTGGTGAGATGTTACAATTCTATCCCCTTTTTTAAAATTAGTATCAGAATCAATTTCTAAAATCTCAGCAACAATTTCATGCCCCAAAACAGCTCCGTCATGAACTATTTTATGTTTAAACTTAACAATATCAGAACCGCATAGCCCGCAACCAAGAACCTTAACAATTGCACCTTTTTGTCCTGATAATACAATATCATCTCTGTCTTTTATAATTATATTTTCACCACTAACTTGTGCTACTTTCATTTTTCGCCCTTTACCCCTTTACCCCTTTGCTCTAATATTCACCTCTGACTTTTGCGAATTTAGTATTTGCATAAAAATATTTCAAAATTTGGTACCCGTTATAACCGCGTTTGGCAAGATTATTGGCTCCATACTGGCTCATCCCAACACCATGACCGTTCTTTTTAATACCATCATCGAAGGACGGAACAGATTTCAAAAACGGCAAATCTTGTGACCAAACCTGTCCACCTGCATTGGTTCTACCACCTGCCGATGCCGAATAATACGCAGGAACAATCTTACCTTGATAAATAAGAACAATTCCTTCTGTTTCTTCTACTGCATCGTTCGTATTTTGCTTCTCAGCACTTGCTCCGCCGTAAGCTTGATCTTCCGGAGTATCTTTCAAATCATAACCGTATTTAGCACGTTTTCCTCTGTTTGCAATCGCATAACTTCTAGCCGCAATTGCCTGCGCCTTATGCGCTTCATGCTCCCAACTCGAAGGCATTTCTGACGGAACAACTCCGCGCAAATATTTTTCTAATGGAATATCATTTATTACAGTTATTCCCAACCCATCATTAATTATTTTGAAGTTTCCGCGATACCATTTTCTTTTAACACTTAAAAATCCTCCCTCAGAAGGCTTTATAATAATTTTTGAAGCATTCATTTTATTCCACTGCCCATCAACCTTAATTGCAATAACCCCGCGGTAAGGTTTCATCTCATAACCCTTCATTTTTTCCATCACAAAAATAAGTTTATTTGTATCGCAATTAATAATTTCTGCTTGAGTTGAGGCACCAATAAAAGTTTTATTTACGTTAGTCTGTAAACCTATCTTTATCGCAAAGCAAGGACAGGTTAAAGATATAAATGTCATTAAGAATATTAAAGCTCTTTTCATCCCCATAGAAGTATTATACTACCCGCAAAAAATATTTCCATTAGGTTCTATAATATACGAAACACTTTTTATTCCCTCGAAAACATCTGCATAAGTATATAATACTCTTTTTTTAGAAATTATTGACTTAATAAATCCCGCCTGAAAAGAGTCTTTACCGGCAGAAAGAGCGTGATAAGGAATATTCAGTTTCTTATTCATCGTAAAAAAACTTACAGGAAAATTATGCACTGATGCTGAAAATTGAGCCGGAGAAACTTCATCCAATGTTTGATACTGTTCAATAAGTTTATCCAATCTGGCAAATTCACCCCACTCAGAAGAAAAAACTATTTCTTCAACTTCTTCATCATAAACTTTGTTCATAGTCGTAAGAACAGCTTTATCCAAAAGGCTCAACCTTCTTCTTACAAGCGGCGGAAGAAATGAAACATCAATTTCATTTTCTGAATTTATACAAAAAGATTTCACAATTTTCATGATAAAATTATACAATAAATGGATATTATTAAATACAATGCAATATGTAATCTGGGATGTAACATTGATGAAATCTTTGCAAACGCAATAAATGGTATTTGCAAAGAGGGTTTTTGTGTCGATTTTGAACTCCCACAAATTAGCAATGACGATTTTAATTTAAGATGCAATAGACTTCTACTCAAAGTCCTTAAGCCACTTGAAATAGAAAAGCTTAATAAAGAAAAAACTGCCATCGTAGTCGCGACAACAAATTCCGGAGTTGAAGAATACGAAACAAGTAAAAATCCCAAACATTTTCAAATCGGAAACCCTGCAGAATTTATACACAATTATTTCGGATTTAAAAATTTTTACACTTCTGTCTCAACCGCTTGTTCATCAGGAATAAAAGCTTTTTCTATAGCAAAAGAACTCCTTGATTCAAAAATAGCTGAAACAATAATTGTTGCAAGCGTAGATTCTTTGGCAAAAGTTCCGACTTACGGATTTGATTCTTTAGAAATTTTATCAAAAGAACGCTCACTTCCGTTTAGCAAAAATCGTTGCGGGATAAACATCGGCGAAGGCGCAGCAGCGTTTTTAGTAAAACAAAATGATGGCAATATAAAAGTTCATGGAATCGGAGAAACAACCGATTTTTACCATTCTACAACACCGGATCCAGAAGGAATAGAAGCCAAACGAGCAATAAAACTTGCTCTCGGGAAATTGAAACCGGAAGAAATTGATTATATTAATTTGCATGGAACGGGAACTCCTGCAAATGACTTAATGGAAGCAAACGCAATATTTAATATTTTTGGAGACAAAGTTCCAACAAGTTCAACAAAACCACTCACAGGACATTGTCTCGGCGCAGCAGCAGGAATAGAAACAGCTCTTTGTTGCAAACTTTTGGAAGAAAATGGAAACGCTGTTTTTCCACACATATATGATGGTGAATACGATACAACTATTCAAAAAATTTGGCTTGCGGATAAAACTACAAGACAAAATGTCAAAACTTGTTTATCCACATCATTTGGTTTTGGAGGAACAAATTGTGCCATAGTTTTAAGGAGAAATTGCAATGTATGATTTAACCAAAATACTTCCACATAAACCGCCAATGATTCTTCTGGACGACATTATAGAAGTGGATATTAAAAACAACAGACTTGTCTCAATGTTTGAAATTTATCCGCAAAAATTGTTTTATGAAAAAGACAAAGGAATAAATACGCTCGCAGGGATTGAATTTATGGCGCAAACAATCGGTTGTTACGCTTATTTTAAAAATAATTGCAAAGAACCAAAACCGGGGTTACTACTCGGTACAAGACTGTTCAATAACAAGATTAATTTTTTTGAAGAAGGTAAACAATACAAAGTTTGTGTACAAGAAGTTTTTACGGATAATGAAATTGTTGCTTTTGATTGCATAATATATGATAATGAAAATGAAGAAATAGCAAGTGCAGCAATTAATGCATATCAGAACGCTAACATAAAGGAACTTCTTAATGGATAAATGGATTCTTATAACCGGAGCAAGTCGCGGAATCGGACGCGAAACAGCTTTATATCTTGCCCAAAAGGGATATAATATCGTTCTGCATTGCTCAAATAACATAAATCGACTGGATGATTTAAAACAAAAAATTATTCAATTAGGAGTACAAGCCAGAGCGCTTGCGTTTGATATAAAAAATCGCAAAGAAACAGAAAAAATTTTAACAAACGATATTGAAGAAAATGGAATATACTACGGAATCGTACTTAATGCAGGAATTGCAAAAGACAATCCGTTTCCTGCTATGGAAGATAATGAGTGGGATGATGTCTTAACCACAAATCTTAACGGGTTTTATAACGTCTTAAAGCCACTCATTATGCCACTTATCCAACAAAAATTCGGACGAATTATTGTTATGTCATCAATCTCCGGTCAATGCGGAAACAGAGGACAAGTTAATTACAGTGCCTCAAAAGCAGGTTTAATAGGTGCTGCAAAAGCATTAAGTCAGGAAGTCGCAAAACGAAAAATTACGGTAAATTGCATTGCACCCGGAATTATTGAAACCGACATGACACAAGATATTCCGCAAGAAACAGTTAAACAAATTCCGATGAAGCGTATGGGAAGCGCAAAAGAAGTTGCAAGTCTTGTAAATTATTTACTTAGCGATGACGCAGGATATATAACAGGACAAGTTATTGCTGTAAACGGAGGTTTGTACCTGTGAGAAGAGTTGTTATTACAGGCATGGGGATTACTTCTCCGCTCGGTTCTTCCGTTAAAAGTGCATTTGAAAGGTTAAAAAAATACGAAAATTGTATTGAACACTGGGATAAGCTTGATGAATACGAACGTTTGAACACTTCGTTGGCAAGTTTTGTAAAAGATTTTGAAATTCCCGAACATTTTAATCGTAAAGTAAGACGTACAATGGGCAACGTCTCTTTAATGGCAACCGTAACAGCGGAAGAAGCACTTAAAGATGCTGGCTTATTGGGAAATGACATAATTACAAATGGCAAAACTGGCGTAAGCTACGGCTCTTCGTCCGGCTCACTTGATGCTATTATGGATTTTTATTCAATGTGCATAGATAAAGAAGTTAAACTTCTTAACTCGGGTTCATACATAAAAATGATGCCGCAAACTACTGCAGTTAATATATCACTCTATTTTCAAACTCATGGGCGACTAATTACATCTTCTACCGCTTGTACCTCCGGCTCTATGGGAATCGGATACGCTTATGAAGCAATACGATACGGATATCAAGATGTTATGATTGCCGGTGGAGCAGAAGAAATACACCCGACGCAAATCGGAGTTTTTGATACGCTTTATGCAACAAGCAGCAAGAACAACGCGCCAAAATTAACACCATCTCCTTTTGATAAAAACCGAGACGGATTAGTTATAGGAGAAGGCGCAGGAACATTGATTTTAGAGGAATATGAACACGCAAAATCCAGAGGTGCAAAAATTTACGCAGAAATAGCAGGATTTGCAACAAATACTGACGGCACACATATTACAAATCCAAATAAAGATATGATGGCAGAAGTTATGCGTATAGCGATAAATAATGCAAACATTTCTGCTGAAGAAATCGGATACGTAAACGCACACGGAACAGGCACGTTAAATGGTGATATTGCTGAAAGCTTGGCAACAGAAGCAGTTTTTCAACGCAAAATCCCGATAAGCTCAATAAAAAGTTACACGGGGCATACTCTCGGTGCTTGCGGTGCAATTGAGACAATACTTTCTATTGAAATGATGAATCAAAATTGGTTCGCACCAACACTAAACCTTAAAGAAATTGATGAAAACTGCGGAGTGCTTGATTATATTCAAAACGAAGGAAGAATTATTAATACCGAATACGTTATGACAAATAATTTTGCATTTGGCGGAATCAATACTTCGCTAATACTTAAAAAAACAGACTCAATATAATTTTACATTTTTTAATGTATAGACAAATCCACACTAGTGCCGTAATATAAAAATTGCAGGGTAAAAGTAGAACCGCTACTTTCGCATCAGATACAATATTCAATTGGACTAATACTGATGAAAGGAGGTAGAAATCTATGATTGATAAAATAATAATGCTACTACTATCAATCGCAATTGTAGCAATAGCATTATATTTACATTCATAGCGGGATTGTACGGCACTTGCTTAAGGTGCCACCCTGCTTCTTTATTATTTACTATCAAACCAGCTTTGTCAAGTGTGCTTAATATACAACTTTTCCAATGACAACACGCTTTTTTGCACCTGAATAATCAAACAGTTCAATAGGGTGCAATTTTACACCCTATTGCTTGTTGTTTCACCCTTCTAAAATTTTTGCAATTTGTTTTTCTAAACTTTTAGGCATCATCGGTTTAACAGGTTCTCTTTGTTTTGATTTTTTAAAGTCAAACCATTGATTCCACATTTTACTTCGTGTTTCCATCACTTCTATATTTTTTGCATTTGGCGGCATTGGAAGATTCGTTTTCTTTAAAAGTGGGAAATCCCGAATAATAGGCTCATCAAATAAAAGCTTTTGATAATAATAAATATCTTTACCATTACTTAATTTGGTGCAATTGTTCATATATTGACTATAGCCATCACCCGATGTAACACGTCTGTATGAATGCCAAGCACCATTTTTTTCTGTAATCGTTCGCATGTATTCAAACAGACCGTCAGCATCTTTATTTTCCCTAATAGATATTTTTGAAAGAATCCTAGAACCGTCTCTTTTAGAAACTTCAGATAAAATTTCACGTTGTGCGACCATACAATTTTCTTTGTCAAAAACCTGTAATAATTCTCTACCTTTACCTTTTGATTGCAAAACTGCTTTTACTCCGTTTGCAAACATTTTTACTTGTATTCCCATAATATTCTCCTTTTCTTTTGTGGTTTGTAATACTAATGTGCGTTGACTGTTGTAATGCTGTATTTCCTTTATCAAATATCCTAGCATTACAATTGATAATCCCATGTTTTAAATTTTGAAATCCGAATCCCCTTTTTAAAATGTAACATAATGTGTATTTTGTTACATTTTTTCTGTGCGAACGTGTTGCGC
>CAZCZF010000050.1:0-13410 GCA_964503025.1 uncultured Vampirovibrio sp.
GAAAAGAAAAAGACTTTATATATATGTAAGGGATGCGGAAAAACAAATAAAAAAAACAAGATGGATTTGTTAGTTCGTCCTTACCACCAAAAAGTTTATACTCTCTCTCTTAATATCCTCGTGTTTATTTAATGTTTGCCGATAACTTCTATCAGCAAACTTTTCTTTTTGTAAGGGTTTACAGGTTTTCCTGTTAGCCCTTTTTATTTCCTTAATTTCAAATTTAGCCCATTTTTAGCCCATTTCATAATAAATACAATTTCAGTCTAATATGTGTTTGAACTAGAACAAAATCTTGACAAAACTGGGGTAATAGTAAATAATATAAACACAGGGTGGCAGTTTGCTAGACTGCCAGATGCCCTCAGAAAGCTAAGTGGTACCTATCTTAATTGATGGGTATCATTTTTTATTATGAAAATAATCAAAAAGATTAAGAATAATGCTATATTGAATTCTTCCATAACTGCCTCCTTTCCTCGGAACTAACGACCGAAAGCTAAGTGATTTTGTATCGTCGTTCTTCTGAAAAGAGCTATCTTTTACCCTGTGCGGTTTAATTTTACAATAAGCAGCCGATTTTGTCTAATTAACTCACTGCCCAACCTTTGTATTTCAAGGTCTTGATGATTTTGGAATTGTTACCCCACGCCCCAAAACAAAATCAAAGTTATATGCAGCTTATGCTAGAACTATGACAAATGCTTGACAAAACAGGGGTAATAGTAAATAATATTTTTGTAGGGGAAGTCCTAAGAAAAT
The DNA here is from genome assembly GCA_964503025.1 of uncultured Vampirovibrio sp. GTDB lineage: Bacteria > Cyanobacteriota > Vampirovibrionia > Gastranaerophilales > Gastranaerophilaceae > CAG-196. The sequence continues at coordinate 763 of CAZCZF010000050.1, forward strand.
GTCACTTCCTTAGAGCTTCGCTTCATACCTACAAGAACAATAGAACAATTTTAAGAGCTGTAATAACTGCAAGGATTACAGCTTTTATTATTTGTTTGTTCATTTTACCACCCCCTTTCTAACCGTAGTCTTCACTACTCGTGTGTTAGTGGGAATAGTAAGTGTATAAGGTACTTACCTACAGCAATTATCTGCTTCTCCAAGGATATTAGAAATACCACTGTTTGTCTATAAATTTTTGCTTACAGTTCTAAAACTTCTTTATATGCAGATATACAGGTAAGTGCGGTTGATTTTGGGATACAAAATACATTCAAATTTTCGGCGATATTTCTTGCGTTATATGAAGCAGAAATTATTACCACTTTTGTATTCAAGTACATATTAAATGTTTTGATTTGTTCAATGAACCATTCTCCGGCAAGCTTTGGTGAAAAGTCATTTTCCATTTGTAAATCGGTAATAATTATGTCAAATGGTTTTTGTGCCATCAATATGTTATACGCGTTTTTAGCGCAATCAGCCGTTGTTATTACAGCTTCTCCGTTAAAAAGCTCTTTGATAATACCCGTATGATAGTCACGCCAACCTTTAACATCATCAACAATCAATACTTTTTTCATTTTCTTAATTTTTCTGCTCCATCCAGATAAACAAATTCAGGTACAAAATTTTCACCACAATTGATTACAATAAGAACTCTTAAGCATTTGTTCAAACTATTAGGAACATCAAGTTCATGAAAACACATCATAGGAACATCTTTCCACTTTAAATTGACCCTTGCATATTTTGCGGGAAAGTCTGCGTTCAAATCTTTGGTTAACGTGAATATTGCATGTGAAATAGAATCAAGTTCAATATTATTTCTGCCAATCATTTCTTTCAAAAGTTTGATTGTTGCAGCTCCGATTGCTTCCGGAGTATTATCTTCTACTGTTATTGCTCCTCTTATACCTTTTGTTATCATAGTTCAACCTTTCTATTATTCGTATAAATAAAACAGCGCCGCATGTGTTGAAGCGGTAAGCGCATATCCTTTATCCTCTTGTTCTTTGAGCCAGACGTGTGTTTTGTCTTTATCAACCAAAATTCGCTCGACTATAACTCCACCATCACTTACCGGTTCTGAAACCACATTGTAATCATCTATATGAGCTATTGCAATGGTAAGAGTTTCAGAAACACATCCGGGGGAGCTTGCAAGTTTTCGAGACTTGATTTCGATGTTATCAGCTTTTAAACCTGTTTCTTCAAGTAATTCCGCAGAGATAGCATCTTCTATTGTTTCTCCGATTCTTTCATCTCCGACAAGTCCTGCCGGAAATGCAATAGAGAACTTTGCAATTCCTTCTGCCTGTAATGGTGGACGCTCTTCTTTTAAGAAAAGGATTTTTTGATTATTTATCAGCGGAAGTATTACCACTACATCTTTTGCGTTTGGACGATGCGCATAAACCCAATCGTTGCCGGTTTTTGATTTTGTGCTTTTTAATTGTAAATATTTTGTATCGTATAATATCAAGTTCTTTTCTCCATTCTAATTACTCTCCATAATGGAGATTTATATTCATCACCGCAGGAAGCTTAATTGTAAATTCTGTAAATTCGCCCTCTTCACTTTCTACTGTTAGCTCTCCGCCGTGAGATTTAACAATTTGTAAGGCAAGATAAAGTCCCAAACCGGTTCCTATTTTTCTGAATTTTTTTGCTGCAGAGTAATATTTGTTGAAAATCTTATCTATGTCGGTTTTTGAAATTCCAGCGCCGTAATCCTTTACCTTGATAACGATGTATTGCGGTATTTCTCCGATATTTATTTCAACCGGAGAACCCGCTTCGCCGTATGAAATAGCATTTTGAATGAGATTTTTCATGACGCGTTTAAGTTGAATTCTATCGGCATAAACCCGTATGTCTCTTGTTGTCTTGAACTCTAAACTGTTGCGAGTTTTGCTTGCTATTGGTTGCATTTCTTCTAAAATTTCTTCAATAAAGCCTTTGAGCAAAATGTTTTCTTTGAATAATCTGATGCTACCATCTCTTACCTTATACGTTTCAAGTACAATTTGAACTAAATCAAGAAGCTCTTTATTTGATGTTTGCATATTTCTGAGCGCAATTTCCTGTTTTTCGGAAATCGGGCCGAAATTTTTATTCAAGAAAAGTTCAAGCATGTGAGTTTCTGCAAGAATAGGAACTTTTAAATCGTGCGTAAGTGTTGCTACAAAATCTTCTTTTAAGTTTTCCAATTCTCTCTGGTCTGTTACGTTTTTAATTATAATAATGAAACGTCTCTTTTTGTCTTCAAGTTTTAGCTCCATAGAATTTGCGATAAAGTTAGAAGCTTTGTCGGATTTTATAAATATATCATTACCTTGTAAATTCTTGATGTTGCATTTTCCCGGGAATTTAATATACTCTTCAATTTGTGTATTTAATAAATCCTTCCCGTCAACATTAAACCATTCGCTGATTTTTGGTGTAGCTTTCAGTATGTTATGATTTTCATCAATAATAACGAGACCATCTGAGAGAGAATTGATAACTGCGCGCAAAAGCTTATTTTGGCGGTTTAATTCTGTTTGGTATTCCACAACCATCTTTTCTCTGTCATACAGAGTTTCAATCATGCGGTTTATACTGTCGGCAAGAGCTTCTGAATTTGGAATCTCCATTTTTTCTATTTTTTTTGTTAAATCGCCATATCTTACGGAATCAACGGTTTTTGTAATTGTGCCCAAATAGTCATTTACGCGCATCCACTTCTTTTTTGCATTTCTTGTAAAAATAAAGAGTGAAAATAATGTGAGCAGAACAAAAATATTTAAGATGTGAAGTAAAAATACACTGCTGTCTCCATAAAAGTGTTTAAGAATTTCTAAAGGCATGCCGACTTGTCCTATTTTTATATTTTATGGTACAATTATAACAGAAAGGGGTAATTGGGTAAAATTGCCGGATAAATCTTAACAATTGGTGTCCTTTTACTTCTCTGTGATTATGTATAGTGTAGAGGTTAAATGAAAAAGATTTCGGGTATAATACTGGGAGCATATTTGGCATTAAATGCGCATATCTGTTATGCGGTTGACAGGTTTGACATACTTCCGGATTTACCTGAACCGTTGGCAAGCGCAGCACAAGCATCATCAGTTTCTACAACAGATACTGCCCTGCCTGTTGCAACACAATCTGTAGGACAGGAACCGAATTTTCTTTCTATGATTTTTTCATTGATTTTTGTAGTTTTGTTAATATATGCGACCGGTATTATATATGCAAAACTTAACAAATTTGGTGAAAGAACTTTAAAAAGACAGGTTGGAGATATTTCAGATTCTAAAGTTTCTGTCATTTCTACGACTCCGCTCGGTTCAAACAAAACATTGCATGTGGTTGAACTCGGCGGAAAAAGAATGTTGATAGGTGCTTCATCAAGCTCAATACACTTAATTAAAGATTTGGGGAATTATCCTCCTTGTGAAATAGAAGAAGGTGAATTCTCAAAAATTGAAATTCCAAATATAAGGATACCTAAGATAGAGATTCCTAAAATAGAAATTCCAGGATTTACAAAGGTTGTTTCATCTAAAAAAGCGGAAGAGTATTTTGAAGATTCGGCAAATGATGTAGAAAATGAAATTTCAGAGAATAAAGAAGAGAGTGACGGATTTGAAATTTCGGAGATATATGAGGAAGAAAATCCGGATGGTATTATTGACAAGTTGTTCCATACAACACCGGAAGCAATGACTTCGCATGAAGAAAAAGTTGACGTGGAGCATAAAGTTGATCCTGACGAGTTTGCATTGTACAAAAAATATTTATAAATTGGAGTTTAGATGGTAAGAAAGTGTGTTAAAATTGGGGATAAGATAATCGGAGACGATTACCCTTGCTTTATTATTGCAGAGATTGGAATTAACCACAACGGTTCCGTAAAATTAGCAAAAAAAATGATTGATATTGCTGTTACAACAGGTTGTGATGCTGTAAAATTTCAAAAACGTACGGTTGATGTTGTTTATTCCAAGGAAGAACTGGCAAGAGAAAGAAGAAGTGTTTTTGGTAATACTAATGGTGATTTAAAACGAGGCTTGGAGTTTGGTGAAGAAGAGTACAGAGAAATTGACATGTACTGTAAGCAGCATGGGATTATATGGTTTGCTTCCTGTTGGGACGAACAGTCAGTTGATTTTATAGAACAATTTGACGTGCCATGTTATAAAGTTGCGTCTGCGTCACTGACAGATGATAATTTGTTGCGACATATAAAATCAAAAAGAAAGCCTATTTTGCTTTCTACCGGCATGAGTACAATGGAACAGATAAGACATGCTGTGAGTATTTTGGGAGAAGACGATTTAATAATCTACCACTGTACTTCGACTTATCCTTCAGATTCCGGTGAAACGAATTTAAGGGTTATAGAAACTTTTAAGAAAGAATTTTCTTGTCCGATTGGTTATTCCGGTCATGAAAGAGGAGTTACGCCATCTATCCTTGCGGTTGCTTTGGGGGCAAATTCAGTAGAACGTCATATTACTGTGGACAGAACAAATTGGGGTTCTGATCAAGCAGCCAGTCTTGAAATGGCAGGACTTTACCACATGATTCGCGATATACGACAAACTCCTGCGCTATTGGGTGACGGGGTCAAAATAGTTTATCCGAGAGAATTACCTATTATTGATAAATTGAGGCGAGTTAAATAATGATATTAAATTTGCCTGAAACTATAAAATTTGTTATCACTGATTTTGACGGAATTGTTACGGATAACTGTGTGTACATTGATTCTAAAGGTGATATGTCTCGAAAGTTGAATTTCAAAGACGTCATGGCATTTTCTATTTTGAGAAAAAATGGTTACAGAATCGGGATTATTTCAGGTGAAGTGAATTCTGCTATAGATATTATTGCAAAGAAATTTAATGTTGAAGAGGTGCATCAAGGAATAAGAGTAAAAATTGATGTTCTGAGGTCAATTGTAGAACGATATAATTTAAAAGATGATGAGTTTGTTTACATAGGTGATGATATAAACGATTTAGAGTCTTTAAAATTCGCCAAGTACGCAGTGACGGTTCCGCATGCGGTCGATAAAGTTAAGGCTATAGAGGGAATTCAAATTACTACCGCAGAAGGCGGTAACGGCGCATTTAGAGAGGTTGTAGACGCTCTGGTTTCGTAGATAAAAGTAGACTTAAGATTGAAGTGAAGCCCTAAAACTGACTTTTTTCTTTGTCTAGTTTTAGGGCTTCACTTCAATTTCACCTTTTTAATTTTATGGAATCGGTTTTAGCTCTATGTTTGCAAAATGGTTATTCCAGTTTTCAATCCAAGCCTTTTTACGTTTTTTATCATTGTATATTTTGCTCTCAAGGTAGTAGTAATCATTGCTTTCAGCAATTTCACAACCTCTCAATTTTTCCAATAATAATACTTTGTATGCGATTAAATTTGCTTTTTGTTCAGGAGTTTTACTACCATTTTGTGCAATATTAAAAGAGTTGACTTTATTTTTATATTCATCTATGTCTTCTTGCTTTTTCAATGCAGAATTTGCAAGATTATCCAGTTTGCGAATTGCTTCTTTGGCAGAAACTTTCCCTTTTTCACTTAGTATATATGTTATGTCGTCATAGGGCAATACACTATGTGCAACACTATAATAATCGCATTCAAATTCATGTGGTCCTATGACACTTGCTATATCGCGATATGTTGCACTTCCCATTGAACCCAAGAATGGACTAGTATCTTTTAAACCAAAGTCTACCGTGGCTTGAAGCATTGTCATCTTCGCTATTATTCTGGCTTGTATAATAGACATTCCGTATAAACCAAGTGTCTCATAGCCACTATTTAGTAGGTGTTTAAGATAAAACTTGTTGTTATACTCTGATTTTAATCTATTTTTTAACACTCCAAGACTTGTATTATTAAAAGATTTTACAAGCAGATCATCAAGTGCGTCGTTTCTATCTATTTTGAAGTTTGGTACAAGGTCGTTTTTTGAGAGTGTTATTTTGGATGACTCTGGAATACACTCCGGAGAGGGTGCACTTTTTGTAATCTCTCGTATGACGTATTTTTCTAACTCATTTTGCCAATTTGGTAATGACTTACAGCATTCTTGGGCAATTAAAAGGTCTAGCAGATATGTTTTATAAGCTATTAATTTAGCTTTAAGCATATCGTTTTTACTATTACCCTGCAAACTATTAAATGTTTGTGATCTATCTATGTATTCTTTATAAGCGTTTAAATTTGTATTTTTTAAATTTTTTTCTGCATATTCATCAAGAAGCTTGATTGCATCTTCTGCTTTAATATTTCCGACTTTGCTATTTATGCCGTAGCGTTGGTTTCTTTTTGTATTGTATAAATTATCTTTACTTCCAATAAGCATTAGATCGTCAAGCTTTTCTTTTTCTTCCTTTGTTAATTGATTTGAAAAATTTTCTTTAAAGGACGACATTGCCTTGGCAAAAAGCTTAGAACTGCAGTGTGCTCGAAGTTCAATTGCAGCTCCATTTAATCCAATTATATTATATACATTATCAATATAATCATCTACGCTTTCCAAAAAACCAAATTCATTTAGTGGCGGTGTTTCAAACCTTTTGACATAATTGTCCAAATCTTCATATCTGTCTCCAGAGTAAATGGTTGTAGGTTCCTGTTTAGAAACTGTTTGTGTTTTTTTATCAGAATGGTCTATCGGAATATCAAACAGCCACAATAGCCATTCTAACTCATCAAACCCATTATTTGATTTTTTATTTTTAGTAGTATCTACTGGTGCTGCCATTGTCTTTGCTCCTAATGAAGCTTCGCGACTTATTTCTGTATATTGCGGCAGTTGCGATGTAGAATTGTTATTTTTTGTAGCAGAAGCGCCTCCAATCGTAGCACCGATCATCATCGTTCCTAAGATAGCTTTTTTCGCCAATGGGCTTTTCATTATTGGTTTTATCATAATACACACTTTCCCTGTAGTTTAGTTACCCCATAATAAAAGCATAAAAAAAAATTTTTTGCCATATATTTTATGAAATCTTTACAATTGAATTTTGAGCGGGGTATAATCGATTTAATTGGAGAGAAAAAATGAACTTATACGAACTATCCGAAATAGCAGATAAAAGATTCTCAAATGGCGAAGAAATCCCTCAAAATATCATAGATGGAATTAAAGCGATTGTTTCTTCCGGTGGATTTATTGGGATGGCGCAGATAAATCCTATTGCCGGTAATATTGAATATAATGCAAAAAAAATCGCTAAGTACATAAAATATGCTTCAAATATCGGGCTTGATATGGTTGTTTTTCCTGAGCTCGCAATTATGGGGTATCCGATAGAAGATACTATAGATCGTCATCCGGTTATTGTAGAAGAAAATATAAAGTGGCTAAAAGGTTTAGCAAGGATTACGACTAATACTACCGCATTGGTAGGTTTTGTTGAACCAAGAAAAAAAGATGCAGAGGGTAAAAAATATTATAATTCTGTTGCGATTCTTAAAAATGGTAAAATACAGGGTATTGTAAGGAAGTCATTACTTCCAAATTATTCAGAATTTAATGATTACAGATATATCGAACCTTCGCCGGTTGTTGGAGTTCAGCCTGTAGAAACATTGGGAAACTTTGATAAAGCAAATTTGGTAGAATGCTCAAAATTGTTTGAAAAATACGCGATTTCAATTTGCGAAGATTGTTGGAATAATAAAGAGTTTTTTGATAGAAATTTGTATGAAAAAGATCCGATTGACGAATTAGCACAAGAACAACCGGATGTATTTATAAATTGTTCCGCATCTCCAACGAGAGCTAAGAAAGAGCAACTAAAGCATAATATGCTTTCTTTTGTTGCAAATAAATACAAAACTCCGATTGTATATGTGAACCAAGTTGGTGCAATAGATAATTGCTCATTTGATGGTTCAAGCAGAGTTTTTGATGAAAATGGTGAACTAATTGCAAGAGCAAAATCTTTTGAGGAACAATTCTTGATTGTTAACCCTAAGGAAAAAATAGGAAAAATTTATCCGTTGACAAAGGGGCTGGACAAGTCTTTAACAGAACAAAAGGTTTTTACTCTGGAATATGAATCAGATTTAGAGCGTACGTATAAAACTATTATTCAAGGAATAAGAGATTATTTTAATAAGTGTGGATTTAAACGAGCTGTACTTGGTCTTTCCGGCGGGTTAGATTCAACTGTTTGCGCAGTTTTGCTGGCAGATGCAATTGGTAGAGAGAATGTATTTGGCATTTCAATGCCGTCACATATTACAAGCAATGAGAGTAAGTCTGATGCGGCAGAACTTGCGCGTAATCTCGGAATTAACTTTACGGAAGCATCTATTAAACCAATGATTGATACTACTACCAATTGTTTGAACGAATTGTTTAAAACAGTTGAAACTAAATGGGGCAAGTACTGGGATTCAAAATCAGGAATGTATACTGATAGACCAGATTCAGTAGCATCTTTTACTCCTGATAATATTCAAGCTCGCTCTCGCGCCATGTTTTTATGGGGTATAAGCAATGAATTTGCATCTTGCATTCCGATTGCGACCTCTGATAAATCAGAACTCTATATGGGATATGCGACTATAAATGGCGATATGTCGGGTGGTTTTGCACCAATAGCAGATGTGCCGAAAACAAAGTTGTTTGCTTTTGCAAGATGGCTTAATGAAAATAGAGAAGAAAAAAATGCGATACCGGAAGCAATTATATTGAAAAAACCTGGTGCAGAGCTTGCAATAGACCCTAAGACCGGAAAACCTTTGATTGCAGAAGATGCGCTTATGCCTTATGAATTTTTGGATGAAATTATTTGGCGCGTAGAAAATAAAAATGAAGGATATCAAGACTTATTGAACACAACCTTTGTGTATGAAAAGCATAATCCTATTTCTAAAGCGCAGAAAGTTGAGTGGCTTGATAAATTCTTTAGACGTATGTCTACTGCGTTATACAAATGGTCAATACTTCCTCCATCTGTAATAGTAGAAGCTCGTTCAATCAATAAAAATGATTATAGACAGCCTATAACTTCGTCAAGGATTAACTATAAAGGCGTAGATAGCGAAGAAATTAATGAAAAACTTTCAGTCTATTTGTAAGAATAGATGTTTGTTCCTGCGTTGATATGTTTAATTTGACGTTTCATTTCTTCAGCTTTGTTTGTTAAATTTTCTTTTTGATAAATTTCCATAGCCATTTGATAATTCTTTTCTGCGTCGAGCATTAATGAAGGATTATCGTATCCTGACATTAATTGTAGAGTCTGTGCCAAAAGTACGTATCCCTCAGGCTTCTGTGGATTTAATGTAATCGCTTTTTCAAAGCATTCTTTTGAATCAATTATATGTCCTTCAATATGGTTCTTGTATCCTTCAAGAATTAACATCGGATAGGCAAACAAATTCTGCTTATCAAAAATCTTGAGTTCTAAAAGAAAACAAATCTCCATCAAGTCTTTTTCCTGATACATATCGGTAAATCTGAAATGCGAAATAAAATACTTTGGAAATACTGAATCAATAAGTTTAAGAATTTCATTCTTTCTATCTATTTGTCCTACTAGCTCATAAATACTCGCTTCCTTTAATAGTTTAATAGGATTGTCTTTGTCAATCATATCTATCACTTGAAGTAATTTAAGCGCCTTGGCAAATTCGTTTTTGGTAAGCTCTTTGGCTGTTTCTTGGAATAAAAATTGAATTGTTCTGTATTTGTTAAAAGAAAACAAGCTTAATATATAATCTTTTGCGATATTTTCTTGCGAAGAGAACACCAAAGCCAAAAACTTTGTACATTGTACACTAAAATTTTCAGGTTCTTTAGCAAGTATTTTTTCAGCGTCAGAAATCGCTTCATAATAATTACCAATTTCTATATTAAGTGTCATTCTTTCTTGATAAGCTTCATCTTTTTTTACGCAGTGAGTAATTATGTATGTAAAATCAGAATATGCGTCATCAAGCATTAATAGCTGTTTACAAAGTCGTCCACGTTTTAAGAATGTCTCTGTCGGTCTGAACTCTTCCTTAGCAAGAAAATTCAGCTTCTCAAGAGCTAACTCGTAGTTCTTTTCAGAGATATCCTTATCAACAGATTTTAAGCATATAATATGTTTAATATTGTCTAACATTTTGAATCCCTATGCTTATATATTTATCATAAAATCCTAATATTGACGACTGCCGTATTGTCTACAAAAGTTTTAATGCTTGACGAATCTCTCTTAGAGCGGTTGAAATTTCTTTGTTGCTGTCTTTTTCTTTTTTGATTTTTTCGTAAGCAAACATGATTGTAGTGTGTTTTTTGTTATAATATTTTGCAATATTAACGAAACTTTGGTTGGTGATTTCTCTTGATAAATATACTGATACATGTCTTGCCAGTGAAACTTTTTGCCCACGAGCACTACCTTTGATGTCATTAATATCTGTTTCAAAATAACTAGCAGTAACTTGGGCGATTTTTTCAAAGCTTATATCGTCATCCTTTTCTTCGCACTTTAAAACTTCTTTGGCTAATTGTAGTGTTAATCTTTGCTCTGTGATTTCTGCATAAGCGCAAACCTTAGTAAATGCTCCTTCTAATTCTCTGACATTGTTTGTAAAGTTGCGAGCAATGTACATTAATGCATCTTCTTCAAATGACAAATCATTATCAATGGCTAATTTCTTGATGATTTCAAATCTTGTTTCCAAATCAGGAGGTGTTAATTCTATCATTAAGCCCATTTCAAATCTGGAACAAAGAGCTGCTGTTAATGTTGGAATTTCTTTTGGCAATCTGTCAGACGTGATAACAATTTGCTTGCCTTTATTGTACAAACTGTCAAAAGTGTATTGCAAATTCTCCATTGTTTTAATTTTAGATTCAATAAATTGGATATCATCAATTAAAATAATATCAATATTTGTATATTTGCGGTTGAACTTGGACATATTTTCAATGGTATTATTTGTTTTTCTACTATTGGAAATGTAATCGTTTATATAATCTTCTGTTTTTGTGTATTTAACTTTAAGCTTTGGATTGTTGAAAATTATATAATGACCTATTGCTTGCATTAAGTGTGTTTTTCCGAGTCCTGAGTTACCGTAAATAAACAGCGGATTGTATTTTCCGGCAGGATTTTGAGCTACTGCCATAGATGCCTTGTATGCGAATTTGCTGTTTTCTCCTTGTACAAAATTCTCAAATTTATACTTAAGGTTCAAATTGGCGGCTGATTGCATATTTGCAAGATTTTCAAGCGCTTGTTCTTTTATAGAACTTTCACTTGCTTTTTTTTGTAATTTTTCGGTCTCTCGTTTTAAAGTCTTAGCAGCATTTTCATCGTAAATGATAACTAATCTGGAATTTTCGTCACCAGTAACACGCTTTAATACCTCAACCATTTGGCTATAATGGTTTTTGCGTAACAGATCTCTGCCCATCATTTGTCCGGTAACAACCGTTAAAACGCCTTTATCGTAGCCTGAAATTTCAAGTGGATAAAGCCAAGGATGCGCGTTTTCGGGTAACACACCCAGCAATTCTTCTTTAACTTGCTCCCAAAAACGTTTTAATTCAATATTTTCCATACAACTTCAGATTTTGTGATAATTTGTTATTCTATAAGTTCTGCTTACAGAATAGTGTAAACTAAAAATAAAAAAGGCGACACCCAGATTCGAACTGGGGATAAAAGCTTTGCAGGCTTCTGCCTTACCACTTGGCCATGTCGCCGTAAGTCCATAGTATAATAAACATATAAGATTTGCAAGCGATTGATTAAATATAAATCTGTTGGATGATATTTGCGACTAACTTTTTATATACAAAAGGGCGGTTTGTCATCAGACAAACCGCCCTTCAAAATTTATACCTTACGCTTGCGCGCTGCTTCTGATTTGCGTTTTCTTTTTACGCTAGGCTTTTCGTATCTTTCACGTTTCTTAACTTCTGATAAGATACCTGCTTTTTGAATTTTCTTTTTGAATCTTCTTAAAGCGCTTTCGATACTTTCGTTTTCGCCAACTTTAACTTCTGCCATTTATATTTTCACCACCTTTATAGCATTTGATATTACTCTATAATAATAAAACAAGCAGTTTAATATTGCAAGTGGGGAGAGGGAATTGTTTGGGCTGTTTGTGGGCTGCGAATTTTGCTAGACAGCAAAATGTAACATAATGTGTATTATGTTACATTTTTATAAAGTCTTTTTTTATTCAAAAATTGCCTTTTTTGCTTTATAATATTAAGTTATGTTAAGTAATTTTGTGCAGAATATTATCTTGCAAGCCACTATTAGCGTATCTTTCACCTTTTTGTTTGAAAATTTTAATTTAATGAGTTTTTGTGTAAAATCCAAATTTTAGTTTTATTTTTTTTCTTGTTCATTTTCTCTTCTTATTTGCGAAGCAAGAAGAGAAAACGAACCAAAAGAGAAGAACCACGCAATCGTTTTCGACATTTTCGCTTCGCTCAAATGTAGGTATTGTTGGGCTTACGCCCAATCTCTTCCGCTCACTATTGTTGCGTAAACGCAATACGTTCGCGCAGTAAAAAATGTAACAAAATACACATTGAGTTACATTTTAGGGAATTCGGATTTCAAA
>CAZCZF010000051.1:0-13334 GCA_964503025.1 uncultured Vampirovibrio sp.
ATACAATTTTTATATACTTTATATAGGTGTAAGACTTAAAGATGGGACAAAAAAATGTTATCAGGATTCGGATACAATATGAATATGTACGGAAGCCCCTTTCAACAGGGTTCAGGTATCCTTGGTGGTTTAAACGGTTATGGTTGTAATGCCAACCCTTTTACAAATTGCTATGGTGAAACCAATTACAATGCACTAGCAGGTTATGGTATTTTTAACGCACTCTTAAGCACCGCCTCTTCAGCTATTCAAAGTTGTAAAGAAAACAGAGAACCTGAAGTTGATTATAATCAAAAGATTTCCGAAATAAAATCCGAAATAAGCTCTAAGCGCGAAGAAGCTTTAGAAATAGAGAGTGACAACACTGTTTTGAACACAGAAATTACAAATCTTGATGAAAGCATTGCAAGTTTGAACACCCAGAAAAGCACTGCCACTGCAAATTTAGAAACCGCTGAAAACGAATTGAAAAAATTAAACTCTAACGATACAGGCTATGCTGTTGTTAAAGCTAAATATGAAGATGTAAAACAAAATGTTAATGAAATTAAAGAAAAAATCGAAAAAGCTGAACAAGAGAAAAAAGGTGCAGAAGCAAAAATTACTGCAAATAGTCAAAAAGCAGATAAATTAGATCGAGAAATTAAAAATCTTGAAGATCAGAAATTGGATTATGAACAAGCAAAGGCAAAAAATGGCGGTGAAGATTGTTTAAAAGCAGGGTTCTATGACAAAGAAAAAAATCCGGCGAGTAAAAATGCACTAAAAACAGGGTTAAGTAAATTCAAAAAAGCCTTAAAAACCGGAGACGAAGCAGAAATCCGAAAATTTGCAACAATTGTAAACGAAATGTATACATCAAATCCAACCGAACTTAATAAATATAAAGAACTTTGTGAAAACGCACAAACATGGTTGAAACAACATCCAACACAACAATAAAGAGAGTATAAAATGGGTTACTACACAGAACTAAGCAATAATAGTACATACGCAGCAAAGGATACCGCACTTGCCAATAGGTTGAATGGTGTTAATGGACATACCGTCCTTGGCACACTGCTTGTAGGCAATGTACAAAATATTTTTTCAATAGGCGAACAACTTGCCGGTAGAGGAAAATCAAAAAATTCCTCATACGGGCCAGAACCAGAAAATGATAATTCTGAAAATACACAAGAAAAAATAGATAATAGCAGGGCTTTTAACAAAGCATTGACTAAATTTAATAAAACGCCAAACAAAGATACTGCAAAAGCACTCGAAGAAGCTTTAGAAAATTGTGATACAAATACAGCACGTGACGCTTTAAAAAGTTGTAAAAAAAGTCTCCCGACTCTATTTTCATAAATAATAAAATCCCCACATCTTAGTGTTACGCATGTAGATAAACAGTCGGCAGGCATTCACGAAATCCCCTATCACTATCAGAACTACAAGTCTGCTTCAAAAAATTTACACCCCATCTTACATCTTATTTAAGTTTTAGCTCGCTTCCGCGAGCTTTTTTTTTGTAAGGCAATGCTCGACTCACAAACTTAAGCATGTATGTTTTTTACCATTTACTATTTTAAATTTTTACTTGCAAAATGATTTTGTTAGCAATATAACAGTATGTGGTAAAATCAGACAATTTTGGGAATATTAAATAGTTATGGAAATTTATTTTTTATCACTTGGATTGCTGCTTTTAGGAGCTTTATTTTCGGCAGCAGTGAAAGAGCAATGGAAATTTAAAGTTTGCTCTATTTTTTCTTTATTATCAACCGGATTAATGTTAATTCCGGCAATTTTTGTACTTCTTACCGGTTCTGTAATCGGTCGTACAATTTATCTTTCACCGGTTCTTGCAAATGTAAATTTTGTAATAGATCCGCTTTCAGCATTCTTCCTAATTGTAATTTCTATCATGAGTGCATTAGGAACGATTTATGCTAACGGTTATATGAAGCCGTATCTTGGCAAAGGCATGAATACTTCATCACATTGTTTCTTCTTGATGATGTTAATTCTTTCCATGATATTGGTTGTAACCGTTCAAAATGCTTTATTCTTCCTTATCGTTTGGGAGATAATGTCGCTTTCTTCTTTCTTCCTCGTTATATTTGAAGGAGAGAAAAAAGAAGTTATCAAGGCAGGTATTAAATATCTTATTTACATGCACTTGTCTGTTGTATTTATAATTGCTGCATTTGCTTTGTTAAACATTCAGTCAAATAGCTTAAACTTTGCAGATTTTGCAGCAAGTTTACAGATGAATGCAAAGAATGCAAATTTAATATTTATGCTTGCATTCATTGGTTTTGGTATAAAAGCAGGCTTTGTGCCATTTCACAACTGGCTTCCTGATGCCCATCCGGCTGCTCCGAGCCACGTATCAGGTATTATGTCAGGAGTTATGATTAAAACCGGTATTTATGGAATTTTGAGATTTATATTATTTCTTGGCATACCTTCAAAAGCTGTTGCTTATACAGTGTTAGTAATTGCTGTTATCTCAGCTCTTTATGGAGTTTTATATGCGATTACTCAACACGATATAAAAAGACTTCTTGCATACCACAGTATTGAAAATATCGGAATTATCGGTATTGGTATTGGTGTTGGTATGTTAGGGTTGGCTTATGGAAATATGCTTGTTACTGTTCTTGGATTTGCGGGTGGCATTCTTCACATATTGAACCACTCAATATTCAAGGAATTGCTCTTCTTTGCAGCAGGAAGCGTATACTTGAAATCACATACAAGAAATATTGAACAATTGGGCGGCTTAATTAAGAAAATGCCATATACAGCTTTGTTGTTTATTGTAGGTTCGGTTGCAATATGCGGTTTGCCTCCATTTAACGGGTTTATAAGTGAATTTTTGATTTACGCGGGTATGATTAAAGGTGTTCCTGCTTCTGAAATCAACTTGTTCCTGACTCTTGTATTAGCAATTGCAGCTCTTGCTATGGTTGGTACAATGGCAATGCTTTGTTTCACAAAAGCATCAGGAATTATGTTCTTAGGAAATCCAAGAAGCGAAGAAGTTTATGAAAGAGTTAACGGAGACTCTCCAAAATCAATGTTGATTCCAATGACCGTATTGGGATTCTTAACATTCTTTATTGGTGTATTTCCGCAATACTTTATATCAGGAGTTTTAGCTCCGGCTTCTATGTTCGTCAGATCTTTCAATCCGGCAGCGTTTATTTCTGTTGTGAAGCTCACTAACGATATAAGTTGGTTCTTCTTAATTTTCATTGCAGTTGTTGCAGCGCTTTCGATTACAAGAATAATTGTAAACAAAAGATCTACAGTGCATACAACTTGGGGTTGCGGCTATAATAGACCAAACAACCACATGCAATACACTGCATCGTCTTATGCAAATTTATTTATTTCAACTTTGAAACCTTTGTTTAAAAGAGTTTCACATATTAAAAAGCCTAAGGATTTATTCCCTAAGGAAGCTTATTATGAGCTTGAGATAGAAGATATTGAAGAAGCTTATATTGTCAAACCTATAATTGCGTGGGATGAAAAACTTCTTACAAAATTTGAAAGAATCCAGAATGGTAATATCCAACAATATATTTTGTTTGGTTTAATCTTTCTGATATTGGCTATAATCGGTATGATTTATTTTGGGGGTTAGAAAATGATTGGCTTTAATATAATGAATATATTAATACTCCTGCTTGCGCCGTTCTTAATGATTGGTGTAATCAAAAAAACAAAAGCTTTCTGGGCAGGCAGAAAAGGTGTTAGCATTTGGCAACCGCTATGGGACTTTTTGAGATTAATGAAAAAAGGTTCTGTAATAAGCGAAACAACATCTTGGGTATTTAAGTTTGCTCCGGTTGTTGGTTTAGCAACTGTGCTGTTTGCTGCATTGTTTGTACCGCTAACATTTGGTCAAGCAGTTATTAACATTCCTTTTGCATTTGTAATTTTTTCTTATGTATTGGGACTTGGTAAGTTCTTTGCACTTATTTCTGCACTTGATACCGGAAGTAGTTTTGAAGGAATGGGTGCATCAAGAGAAGCTTGTTTCTCAACTATTGTTGAACCTGCTTTCTTCATTGCGCTTGCTTCAATTGCAGCGTTAACGCAAAACTATAGCTTTGATAGTTTCAAACATATTCTTGAAAATGCCGGCGCTTACGGTGTGTTAATAATAGTATTAGCAGTAGTGACTTTGTTCATTATGCTTCTTATCGAAGGTTGCAGAGTTCCGGTTGATGATCCTACAACTCACTTGGAGTTAACAATGATTCACGAAGTTATGATTCTTGATAATTCCGGTATCGATTTAGGATTAATTACTTGGGCTTCTGCGATAAAAATGTTTATATTTGAAGCTTTGATTGCGAACTTGATTATTCCTGCCGGTTGGGGAGCTTGGGAAACATTGGTTGCTTTTCTCGCAATAATATTCTTGCTTTCTGTTGTAATCGGTACGATTGAATCATCTATGGCAAGATTCAGAATGACACACGTATTTGAATTTATTTTCATAATGTCAATTACTGCGTTGATTATTTTAGCATTAGTAACCTACAGAGTATATGGCGGCTAAGGGGGAAAATAAAACATCATGGAAAATATTTTTATAATTTTGTTAGGTTTATCAATGATATACATCGCATCAACGAGCCGTTTGGCAGCACACGTTAATATGCTTATCGTGCAGGGATGGTTATTGTTCTTTGTATGTCTTTCAGGGTTCGCAAAAGAACCTTGGTTTAATATGGCAATAATTTCAACTCCGACAGCAATTTCGATGAACTTGGGACACATAGTTGCGATATTGTTTGTTGTAGTAGAAACTCTTATTGTGAAGGCGCTTGTTATTCCAATGTTTCTTAAGAAAGTGGTTAAAATGACAAATGCTCACAGAGACACAGATGCAAACATTCCGCATTTTTACTGTCTTGTTATTTCAAGCATAATACTATTTGCAGGCTTTTTGATTGCAAATATTGATGTGCCTGCATTCAAACTTGTTTCTCCGATGTATTTCGGTGTTTCAAGTGCGATAATTATTATCAGCTTGTGGTTAATTACTATCAAGCATAAGGTTTTATCAAATGTAATCGGGTTTATCACAATGGAAAATGGTATATTCTTACTTTCTCTTTCTGTTGCAAAAGAAATGCCGATTATTGTTAACCTTGGCGTTTTGCTTGATATTTTTATCGCCGTATTCATATTGGGTATGTTGGTTAAAGAAATCAATAATGAATTTGACGACTTGGAAGTTTCACATTTATCAGATTTAAAGGATTACGAATACAATGATTAGTTTAATTTTATTATTTCCGCTTTTAGCGTGTTTGATACTTTTTATATTCAAGAAAAGATTTTTAAACAGTTTGATGCTTGATATTTACGCTGTTTTGCATTTTCTTGTATCACTAGTTTATTGTCTTGGTTGGGATGCAATGCCATTACAAGAAGGATGTAAGTTTTTTGCCGTTGATAGTACAAATAAAATCTTTTTGATGGTAATGTCAATTGTTTTCTTGGCTGTCGCAATTTATAACCATGGATATATGAAAAATGAAGATGTTTTAACTAAAAAATTAAGACATTATACATATATGGTTTTGTTCTTCGTTTTCTCAATGACAGGTGCTATTTTGAGCACAAACCTTGGTATTACTTGGGTGTTTATTGAAGGAACAACTTTGGCAAGTGCTTATTTGATTTATTTCAACAAAACAAAACACTCTATAGAAGCAGCTTGGAAATACGTATTTATTTGTTCAATAGGTATTGCTCTTGCTTTTGCAGGTATAATTTTCTTGACCATTGCAACAGGTAACTTAAATTCATTATTCTATAGTGATTTGTATAATAACGCACAACTTTTCAATCCATTCTGGTTGAAGCTTGCGTTTGTGTTTATATTGTTTGGTATCGGTACAAAAATGGGCTTAGCTCCTGTTCACTTCTGGCTTCCGGATGCACACGCAGAAGCTCCGTCTCCGATTTCAGCATTACTTTCTGCAACACTTTTAAACTCTGCGTTCTTGATGATTTTGAACGTATTTAGAGTTATGGTGATTGCAAATTGTGATAGCTATGCAAGAATAATGCTTTTGGCAATGGGATTTATTTCATTGTTTGTAACTGCAGTTTTTGTGTATCATATCAACAATTACAAAAGAATGCTTGCATATTCTTCAATTGAAAATATGGGTATTTTAGCAATAGGCGCTGCTCTAGGAGGAGTTGGTATGCTTGCTGCTATGATTCATTTGATTGGGCATTCTTTGATTAAAGCATCATTCTTCCTGACTTCAGGCAATGTGTTGCATTTGTACGAAACAAAGAAAATTAAATCTGTAACAGGATTATTAAAACGTGACAGAAAAACCGGTTGGCTATGGATTGCATCATTTATTGGAATTGCTGCATTCCCGCCATCTGTATTGTTTATAAGTGAATTTTTGATGATAAAAACAATGATACTAAAAGAACACTATGTTCTATGTGCGTTGTTTATGCTTCTTTTGACAATAGTTCTTTATGGTTTGGGCAAAGCTGTTATTAAAATGGCATTCTCTGCTAATAAAGATGAACAACCGGAAGAAAGTTCGAAAGAAAAACTCGGTTGGACAATGTACGCTCCTCAGATGGTAATGCTTGCACTTGCTTTCATAATCGGTATTTATATGCCACAAGGACTTGTTGCAATGATTATTGAAGCTGTACAAGGTTTTTAATGCTACATATGTAGATATTTTACAAATATGAGAGAAGGTAACTATATGAATTGGATAATTACAGAAAATAATAGAAAGATAAATACATTAGACATCCCAACCGTCTATATTGATGAGATTCGGGCTGATGTTGAAAATATGAAAATGCGTGTTGTCGGATTCTTCGGCAAACAGGAATTTGCGAATGTAAGATTGTTTGTAGTATTGGCAGATGATAAAGTTGGAAAATTATATGTAACTTCAGCTTTGTTCACTCCGGATATGAAATCTTATCAATCATTTACGCAGACAATACCTGCTTTTCATATATTTGAGCGTGAGTTTTATGAGGAATTTGGAATAGAACCACTTAACCATCCTTGGTTGAAGCCGGTTAGAACTAATCAAGATAAATATCCTTTCTTTGAAATGAAGGGTGAAGACATCCACCAGGTTGCAGTTGGTCCTATTCACGCGGGTGTAATCGAACCGGGACATTTTAGATTTATGTGTCAAGGTGAAAAGGTTTATGACCTTGAAATTATGCTTGGATATCAACATAGAGGAGTTGAAGAACTTTTCTTAAAAGGTAAATCATATAATAATAGATTAGCTGAATCTGTTTGTGGAGATTCCGTTATAGCTTACAATATGGCTTATTCTCAAGCGATGGAAGCTTTATCTGAAACAGCAGTTTCTTCCAAGGCACAAATAATTAGACGTATAGCTTTAGAGATGGAAAGAATTGCCATTCACATTGGTGATTTGGGTGCAATTTCAGGTGATATAGCTTACTTGATGGGTGCTTCAATATTTGGAATTACTAGAACGCTTGTAATTAATACAATGCTTGAAATTTCAGGTAGTCGTTTTGGTAGAGGTTTAATCAATGTAGGTGGTGTAAATTTTGACATTGACGAAGCTATGTCAGACAAAATCGTTAAAATGCTTGACAAAGTTGCAAAAACCGTTGACAGAACAACAAAGGTTATGCTGAAAATGCCTTCTTGCATTTCAAGACTTGAAAGAACCGGTGTTGTAAGTATGGAAACAGCTAAAGCAATTGGTGCGGTTGGAATGGCAGCTCGTTCATCAGGTGTTGATATTGATACACGATTTGATTTCAATGATAAGTGGTATACGTCTCTTGATGTAGTAAAGCCGTTTAAAGCTACGGGTGATGTTCATTCAAGATTCAAGCTTAGATACAAAGAAATTAAGCAATCTATGCAAATTGTTAAGAAGTTGCTTGTAAAACTTAAGGATTATAAAGTAGAACCGCTTAAAATTACTCCAAAGACAAATCTTGCGACAAATACAATGGTTATATCAATGTCTGAAGGTTGGAGAGGTGAGGTTGTTCACATCGCTCTTACGGGTGGA
Source organism: uncultured Vampirovibrio sp. (assembly GCA_964503025.1). Lineage (GTDB taxonomy): Bacteria > Cyanobacteriota > Vampirovibrionia > Gastranaerophilales > Gastranaerophilaceae > CAG-196. The sequence goes on from CAZCZF010000051.1 coordinate 8,079, forward strand.
AATGGCGAACTTTTGAGATATAAGATGAAAGACCCATCTTTCAATAACTGGTATGCACTTGCAATGGCTGTAAGAAATAATGGAGTTTCTGACTTCCCGCTTTGTAACAAGAGTTTTAACTTGTCATATTGCGGAAACGATTTGTAGGGGTAAATCTAAGGGGTAAATAAGAATTGGATGACTCCAATCTTGACTCCGTAATAAAATAAAATTCCAGAATCGCCTTAGAGGTGATATTAAAAATTCAAAGAGGAAATAAATATGTTAGATACAATTAAACTTAAATACTTTCAAGGAAATCAGTTTATTCCTGATATTCCAAATGCACCAATGAGAAGCCAATTTAGAGGTTTCCCTATTCTTAAAAATTGTGACAATGTTGATGAAAGCGTTTGTCCTACAGGTGCGCTAAAGGCTAATCCACTCTCAATTGACTTGGGAAAATGTACGTTATGCGGTGCTTGTAAAGGCGAATGTGTAGAGTTTACCAATCACTACAAACTTGCTTCAACTTCAAGAGAAAAACTTGTTATAACAGAAGGAATGACACCTGAGGAATTTGAAAAAGCTGCTGTTGAATGTAGAAAAGAAATAAAAAGAGTTTTTTCAAAATCTCTTAAGCTAAGACAAGTTTCTGCTGCGGGTTGTAACGGTTGTGAGATGGAACTCAACGCTTGCTCAAACTGTAATTTTGACATGGGAAGATTCGGTATCGATTTTGTTGCTTCGCCTCGTCACGCAGACGGATTAGTAATTACAGGACCAATCTCTGAAAATATGGCTTATGCATTGGAAGATTGTTACAAGCATACTCCGGAGCCTAAAATTGTTATTTTAGCAGGTGCATGTGCAATTTCCGGTGGTGTATTCCAAAATTCTTCAAAATTAAACAGAGAATTTTTAGAAAAATACCCGATTGATTTGTATATTCCGGGATGTCCGATACATCCGCTGACATTTATTAACGGAGTTTTGGATTTTATAAGTAAAAAGTAGAAAAAGCGGATTAAATCCGCTTTTTTTATATTCCAAAATACATTCGATTAAGCTGTGCGACTGTCATTGCCCCCAAACGCTCTTCTTCCATTTGTGCGCGCTTTGAATCTTGTGTGTCTATAACTCCTTCAAGAGGTTGAACTTGTAAACTTTGTTTTTCTTCTTCTTTTTGCCTATTTTGTATTTTTTGGATAAGTTCCGCTTTTGCTTGTTCCAACTTACCTTTATCAATACTTTTGTTCCCGCTCGGCGCAATTCCAAGCTTCATAAGTTCCTGAAGTATTCGTAAATACTCAGGGTCTGAATGCGCTCCGACTGCTCCGATTGCTGCTACCAATTTTCATTCCTTTTGTAAACTTTTGTAACATTTATTATAGTGTGGTGTATACTTTCTTTATTCCACATACAGCAATTTTATAACGCTTTTATACAAACATCTTTACAAAAATTTACAAATGCGTTAAAATAAAAATATCGTTGGTTAATATTTTGTAACAAATTAGCAATAAAATTTGTTTCAGGTTTTTAATTGAAATATAATGTTAATTGTACGACAATATTACAACCCAATAATAAGTTAGGAATACTGAAATTATGAAGAAACAAATAAGTTATTTGCTCGCAATTTTATGTCTGTTGTCTGTAAACAAAGCAATGGCAGATACACCTTTGTTGCCTGCTCAAGTTCAAACAGAGTTGAACAGACAAGGTTCCGGTGGCATATATAATAATCTTAATTTAGATAATATAAAGCATTATCAGATTGATAAAAGTTACATTCAGTCTTTTGATGATGTAACAAAAGATGAGCAGATTTATGATGCATCAATCGAAGAAAATCAAGCCAGAGAAGGTGTTTTGTACAATCCTCACTTCTTATTGCAAAAAATAAATTTTGAGGGTAATACAAAAATCTCTTCTGACGAACTTGAGAAATTAGGATTGGAAGTTCTTGGTGAAGATATTTTCTTTGACGAATTACTTGAAGTTTGTCAAAAAGTTACCAACTTATATAGAGCAAAAGGCTACTTAACTTCTTATGCAACAGTTCCGCCGCAAAGAATAGTTGACGGTGTTGCAACAATAAGAATTGTTGAAAGTAAAGTTGGCGAAATGAATATTGAGGGCGAGAAATGGACTCGTGAATGGTATTTGCGCCACATTATTATGGGTAAGGCAGGACTTCGAGAAGGTGATGTATTTAACGCTAAAAACCTTCAAAGAGCGATGAAGGAAATCAATAGAGAAGATTACGTACAAGTTCAGACTGAAGTTGAAAGACAGGCTGAAGGTGACGAAAATACAATGATTACTCTTAATGTAAGAGACAGATTTCCGGTAAACCTTAACGTAGGCTACGATGACTACGGTCGTTCATATACAGGTGCTCAAAGGGTTTCATTCTTGGTTGGTATGGATAACCTAACAGGTTTGGGTGACAAAATTTACGGTGGTACAATCCTTTCATCCGGTGCAACAGGTTGGATGGCAGGATATTCGCTTCCTGTTTCTTCTTACGGAACAAGATTATCATTCGATTTTTCTGATTCACACGTAAGATTAGGCGGTCCTTACAAACAACAGAATGTAAAAGGTAATGCTCAAAGCTATTTCTTTAAATTAACTCAGCCAATTATTCAGACAGCGAAATCTGATTTAATATTCTATACAGGTTATGATTACGTTAATGCAAATACTTCTGCATTTGGCGGTACTGAAAGGCTTTCTACTTATAACTTAAATGTATGGCGTTCAGGTTTGTATGGTATGACTGATGACAGCTATGGTCGTTGGTTAGGAAACTTAGGTATTGACTTTGGTATGGGTGGCGATGGTCACGGTGCAATTCAGGATACAACATTCTTTAAAGCAACAGCAAGTGCAACTCGTGTACAAAGATTATTCGGCAGAAGCATGGGTATTGTAAGAGTTAGCGGTCAATATTCACCAAACGAATTGTTTGCTGCAGAACAAATGCAAATGGGCGGACCTTACACACTAAGAGGTTATCAACCGGCTGAATTAATCGGTGATTATGGTGTTACAGGTACTGTTGAATACAGATTCCCGTTCCCATTTATGGATAGAATGATTCCGAAATTGGATGAAAGACTTAGACTCGCAGTATTCTATGATTGGGGCTGGGTTGGAGCAAATGGTAATGTTTATGACTATCCTGAACAATTCTTGCACGCAGTTGGCTTCGGTACATACATAAACTTTACTGAATGGTTAACGGCACAAATAGGTGTTGGTTTCCCTCTCGGTAACAAGTACAACGAAAGCACAGCAAGATTCTACTTCAGTGTTAACTCCGATTTAGACAGATTGATTCCGTTGAGAAATCCTGAAAAATTATAAGGTATAAAATAAAAAACGGCTTGCTGTAATAGCAAGCCGTTTTTTTATTGCGTTCTATTGCTCAAATTATGTATTGCAACTATAATTAACCTATGATTGATAAAATTGTACAAACATTAAAAGATTCAAAACAACAGCGCAGCGAATTTGTAAACCTGATGGATACATTTAATGACCCTTATCTTGTTTTAATTGCTTGTATTTTGAGCTTAAGAACAAATGATAAAACAACTTATCCAGCAACACTCAGAATGCTTGAACTTGCAAAAACTCCGCGTGACATGAAAGAAGTAAGCGTCGAAGATTTATCAAAAGCAATTTATCCTGTCGGTTTTTACGAAAACAAAGCCAAGCAAATTATTGAGCTTTCGCGCAAAATTGATGAAGAGCTTGACGGAAGTGTTCCGAATGAGATTGAAGATTTAATTAAGTTTAACGGCGTGGGCAGAAAAACTGCAAATCTTGTTTTAGCAAGAGGCTTTAATAAGCCTGCAATATGTGTGGATGTTCATGTGCATAGAATTTTTAACCGTCTTGGATATGTAAAAACAAAAAATCCTGAAGAAACAGAGTTTGCGCTAAGAAAGAAATTACCAGTTAAACATTGGATAGATATAAATACACTTATGGTAACGCACGGTCAAAACATTTGTAAACCAACAAAACCAAATTGCTCAGTTTGCCCAATCGCACAATACTGTCAAAAAATAATATAGTATGGTATAATATGTTCAAGTGAATCGATTTTTACCAAGCCTTCAAATATAAAGAGGGAGATTAAAAGAGAGCGAGTAATAATGACTGAAAATATTAATTGTCCTTTTTGTGGTAACTTTATAGAGCCAAATGTTCCAAAATGTCCACATTGTGGCGCATTATTTAAAGAACCTGAACTTCCCGGAATTAAGTTCAAAGAACTTGGGCCATTTGTTGCGATTGATGTTTTGACATTCGGATTTTTTTCTACAATTTGGTTTTTTATCAATAATAAGGCAATAAATAAACTTGCAGAAAATGCAAAAGATTCCCTTAAACTCAATTGGTTAATTGCACTACTCGCAATTAATGGTGCGGTATATCTGCTATTTTTCTATAAGCATGCAGTTTTTCTTGCATTGCTGACATTGTTGCAATGTATTATATATATTGCGCTGTCATATAGAGTCTTTAGGATTATTCAAAAGTATACACTTGCAACGTATAATGCGGAAATTTCGTTCAATCCGCATTACATGCTCATTTTTAACATATTTTACCTTGTTCACTTTGTTGATACATACTGTGACAGGGTATATCGGAGGCATGAATATTTTGATTGGAAGTCTCCACAAGCAATAATGCTCATTATTCTTTTGTTGATTGTTGTTTTCATGTTCCGCTTTGGATACGAAATTTATGAATACGCTACACGTTATGGAATACAGCCTTTTGCGTCAGTGTTATTTGATTAAATCAAAAGTTCGAAAGTGGATGATTGCATTTCATTGATTGCATTAAAAACGTTGCAGTTTGCTTGGTATGCAACCTTTGCCAGTTTAATATTTACTACATCATTTACAGAGACGCCGTTTTCTAATGCAGTTATCATTGCATTATTTAGCTCTTCTAAAGATTGAGTTACGTTGTTACCGGTATTAGCAATCAATTCATCCGGACGAATGTTGGAATAATAGTTGCTTAAATCGACTGCGGAATTTTCCTCTTCCTCAACAGGAGAGATTTTGTTGTCTATTGCTGTGCGTGATGGGATATAGGAGGATAAATCCTCAATTAAGCCGGAGTAAACAGATGTATCAATTTGTGATATTGAGCTCATAAAAACCTCTATATTTAGTATAACTTATTTCTTACTATAGCGCAATATTTTGTCCTAGTTCAAAACATATTTGACTTTATACA
>CAZCZF010000052.1:0-12517 GCA_964503025.1 uncultured Vampirovibrio sp.
CTAGTTATATAAAAAGTCAAATATTGCAACAGACAACGGCAAGTCTTTTAGCGACTGCCAACCAATGCCCGTCAATCGCCTTGCAATTGGTGTAATTACTGGATTACTTCACTTCGTTCGCTATGACGTATTTTCTTGCCTTTTCCTTTTATATTGAAATAAAATAAAAAATGCGGTTTGTTGTAAAACAAACCGCATTAAATTATAAATTGTTTTTATCTATCAAATTATAATTTTTCAGCAACCATTAATGTAGTTTCTGCTAATCTTGTTGAGTAACCCATTTCGTTGTCATACCAAGAAATAACTTTAACTTGGTTGCCACCCATTACACGAGTTAACAATGCATCAACTGTTGATGATTGTGATGTTCCAACGTAGTCAGAAGATACTAATGGTTCTTCTGTGTAGCAAAGAACGTGTCCGTCAGCACCTTCTTTTAATGCTGCGTTAACTTCTTCTACTGTTACGTCTTTTGATACTTCAAATACAACGTCTACTAATGAAACGTCTGGAGTAGGAACACGCATTGCGAAACCGTCCAATTTACCTTTTAATTGAGGTAATACTAATGCAACTGCTTTTGCTGCACCTGTTTTTGTAGGAACGATGTTTAAAGCACCTGCTCTTGCTCTACGAGGATCTTTGTGACCAGCGTCTAAGATTCTTTGGTCGCCTGTGTATGAGTGAACTGTTGTCATCAAACCTTTTACGATACCAAATTTTTCATCAATAACTTTTGCAACTGGAGCTAAGCAGTTAGTTGTGCAAGATGCCATTGAAATTACGTTGTGTTTTGCTGGATCGTATTCTTTATCATTTACACCTAAAACGATTGTTTTGTCTTCGTTTGTTGCTGGTGCAGAGATGATAACTTTTTTAGCACCTGCATCGATGTGAGCGTGTGCTTTTGTTGCATCTGTGAAGAAACCTGTTGATTCAACAACAACTTCTACACCTAAATCTTTCCAAGGTAATTGTGCAGGATCTTTTTCTGCGAAGAATTTAATCTTCTTACCGTTTACAATGATACCTTCTTCGTATGCTTCAACAGTACCGTCGAATTTACCCATAACTGAGTCATATTTGAAAATACGTGCAGCATCTTCTGGTTTCAAACCAGGGTCATTAATTGCAACGTAGTCGATTTCGTTGAAAATGCCTTCTCTAACAGCTGCTCTTAATGTGTTTCTACCGATTCTTCCGAATCCGTTAATTGCTACTTTTACCATAAGTTTTACTCCTTCTTATCTTGTAGTAACTTTCTCTTAACATTTTAATGTTAATTCAAACACAAATCTTAAGCAACATTTGAATTGTTAATTTTTTGTTAAGGGTTATTATAGATTTTTTATTGTGTATGTAACAAAATGTAACGATTTTCTTAAGGTGCTGCAATTTTGAATCAAAAATATACTTTATTTATATATAAACGACATAACATAACCTTTCATACAACCTACACACTAACCTTCTACACATGAGGAATTATTAAAAAGATTCCAAACCTTTCATCAAGAAAGGTTTTTTTTTGATTTCTATTGAGCGTACTAAAATTTTGTGATAAGATACAAAGGTGAGAGGAATTTGAGTACAAAATGGGTTACAAAATTTTATCAAAGAGAGAGTTATGTCCGAATCAATTTGAAATAACAATTGAAGCGCCATTTATTGTGCGTAATGCGAAGGCAGGGCAGTTTATTATTTTTCGTGCTGAAGAAAACGGTGAAAGAGTGCCTCTTACAATTGCCGATGTGAATAAAGAGACAGGTGCATTGACACTTGTGTTTATGGCAGTGGGATATTCTACCAAAAAACTTGCAACGCTTAATGTTGGTGATGAACTGGCTGATTTGGTAGGACCATTAGGACAGCCAACGCATATCAAAAACTACGGAACTGTTGTTTGTCTTGCGGGTGGTTATGGAGCGGCTCCTTGTTACTTGATTGCTAAAGCTTTTAAAGAAGCCGGTAATAAAGTATATATGATTATGGGCGCAAGAAACAAAGATTTGATTTTCTGGCAAGATAAAATGCAAGACGCATGTTCTGAATTGTTTATAACCACGGATGACGGTTCTTTGGGCGAAAAAGGGTTTGTTACGCAAGTATTAGAAAGATTGATGTCTCGTGAAAAAATAGATTATGCAATTGCTGTAGGTCCAATGCCTATGATGCGTGCTGTTGCAGATTTAACCAGAGACAAAGGAATTTATACAGAGGCAAGCATGAACCCGATTATGGTTGATGGTACGGGCATGTGTGGTGCATGCCGCGTAACAGTTGGTGGCAAAACAAAGTTTGCTTGTGTAGATGGTCCTGATTTTAACGCTCATGAAATTGATTTTCAAGAAGTTATAAATCGAACAAAAATTTATAAAGAACAAGAACGTAAACGCAGTGAAAACTGTAATTTATTAAAGTTAGCAAAGTAAAAATATAGGAGATAATTAATGGCACCTCGTGATCAAGAAAAATCAATACCTCTCTGTCCGCTAATGAGTGTAGGCTCACAGGTTGAAATCGTTTGTATGCAAGAAAATTGTGCTTGGTATTTAAAGAATTACAAAATTTGTTCTGTATATATGATGGCGCATAATTCAATGCTTGATGTTCAAGCAAAACAAGCGAAAGCAAGACAGGCAAAACAATAATTTTAAATACATTTAAAGCCGGTTTTATTCCGGCTTTTTATATTTTGTGGGAGGATTTAATGAGAAATACAGTTGTAATAGGGGCTCAATGGGGCGATGAAGGTAAAGCGAAAATTACGGATTTGCTCGCTGAACAAGCAGATTTAATCATAAGATATCAAGGTGGTTGTAACGCAGGGCATACAGTTGTTACCGGCGGCAAAACTTACAAATTTCACTTGATACCTTCAGGTATTTTGTACAATGATACCGTTTGTTTTATTGGTGCCGGAACTGTAATTCATCCTGAATCATTTGAAAAAGAGCTTAACGAACTTAAGACAGAAGGTGTAAGCTTCAAAAATCTAAAAATTTCTCCGCTTGCGTCTATCACAATGCCTTATCACATAGAAGTAGATGGTTATAGTGAAGCGCATTCCGGCAAAGGTAAAATCGGTACTACCAAAAAGGGAATTGGTCCTACTTACACGGATAAAGCTGCCAGAATTGGTTTGAAAATACAAGATTTGTACTCGTTTGAAGCGCTTAATGAAAAAATCGACATGATATTGTCTGTTAAGAATAAAACGTTAAAAAATGTTTATGGCATGGAAGAGTATACAAAAGATTGTTTAATTGCATTGTGTGAAAAATACGCAGAGTTGTTTAAACCGTACGTGTGCTTTGATTGGCAAGACATGTTGAACCGTTTTAAAGATAAGAAAATTCTTTTTGAAGGTGCACAAGGTGTAATGCTTGATATTGACTATGGAACTTATCCTTTTGTAACGAGTTCTAATCCTATTGGCGGTGGTGCTGCAACAGGCAGTGGCTATGGACCAACGATGATAGAAGAGGTTGTTGGTGTTTCTAAAGCGTATGTAACAAGGGTTGGCGAAGGCCCTTTTGTAACTGAGTTGACTGATGAAACCGGAAAAAGAATACAAGATATAGGACACGAATTTGGTGTAACAACCGGACGCCCAAGACGTTGTGGTTGGTTTGATTCGGTTATCATGAAATACGCAGTTTTAGTTGGTGGAATTACAAAAGTTGCTCTTACCAAAATTGATGTGTTTGATAGCTTTGATGAAATAAAAATTTGCACAGCGTATAAAGATTGCAGAAATGACAAAGTTTATACGACTTATCCTACGGATGTATTTATTCATAAGTATTTAGAACCAATTTATGAGACGATGGACGGTTGGAAAACTTCTATAACGGATGTACGTAAATATGAAGATTTGCCTGAAAATGCAAAAAAATATATTGAGAAAGTAGAAGATTTAATTGGTGCGCCAATCGGAATTATAAGTGTTGGTCCGGATAGAGAGCAAACAATCTTTAGGTCATAATGTTTGACATGTGCAGTAATGACAGAAAGTTAATAGTCTCAAAACCAGTCCATTAATTTTTCCCTGCTAGCGAATGCGAAGCAATACAGAACTTATACCCTTGAGGGGATAGCTCACAGAGTGAGCCAGTTGGGGCAAAGCCCCATAGGCGAAACTCTGTGAGCGAGGAGCAAATTCAAGACAAGGTGGCTGAAAGCCGGATGAGGGTGCTTGCAGAACATCGTCCCCAATCCACAAGGGTTGAGGGGAAAAAGAAATAGATTGCCTTGAAAATTGGTAGTTTTGCGTTAACCCCCTACATTTACCTCTGGATTGCCATGGCATTGCATGCCTAGCAATTTGCAATTCAAGTAAATCAGCATTTTATTCACTTATTTTTTTGTTAGTGATATTATGTTGATATGGCAAATTCTTTTGAAGAAGTGATTTCTCAAATTAAAGACCGGCTGGATATAGTAGATGTAGTTTCTCAGTACGTCGTTTTGAAAAAAAGCGGTGCTAACTACTGGGGCATTTGTCCGTTTCACAATGATAAAAAACCTTCTATGTCAGTAAGTCCGTCAAGAGGTATTTTTAAATGTTTTTCTTGCGGAGCAGGTGGTGATGCGCTTAGTTTTCTTGTGAAAATTCAGAACAGAGAATATAAAGATGTTATTTTGGAGCTTGCAGAAAAGTATGGAATTGAGTTGCCTAAAAAATATACACCTTCTGCAGATTCTAAAAATCAAAAAAAAGAAATGATAAAAGCATGTGAGAAAGCTGCAAAGTTCTATCATGCACAAATTCGTTCTGCCTCTGATGCGAGTAAAGCAATGACTGCGCTAAGAAAACGTGATGTGACAGATGAAGTTATTGATCAATTTACTTTGGGTTGGGCGCCAAATAAATATGATTCTTTATATAAAGAACTTAAAAAAGAGTTCAAAGATGAAATTCTTGAAAAAGCCGGTTTGATTTTAAAATCTAATCAAGGCGGTTGGATTGATAGATTTAGAAATCGAATTATAATTCCGATACAGAATGAAAATGGCGAGTTTGTTGCGTTTGGAGCGCGTGCTGTTGACGAAGGGCAGAATCCAAAATATCTAAATTCATCTGATTCTTTGATATACAACAAAAGTAAAATTCTTTTTGGGCTTTATTCTGCTCAAGAAGCTATAAAAGAAGAAGATGGTGTTGTTATTATGGAAGGATATTTTGATGTAATATCCGCGCAAGCACATGGAGTAAAGAATGCTGTTGCATCTTGCGGAACGGCGCTAACACCGGAACACGTTAAGCTTCTTTCCCGATACACAAAATCAAGAAGAATTTTCTTGTCGTTTGATACGGATAATGCCGGAGTGAACGCAACTAAAAAAGGGAGTGCGGTAATTAAGGAGACTCTCGCTGCATTAGGTGATGTAAAACAATTTGATGAAAGCCATATTTCGTCTGCTGCGGATAATAAATACGCCTGTGAAATACGAGTAGTATCTCCACCGCAAGGAAAAGATCCGGATGAATTTATCCGCACAATGGGCGGAGATATGTTCAAGGAATACATTAAGAACGCTCCGCTATTAATTGACTTTTTGTTAAATAATATTTTAAGGGAAAAAAATTTGGCAAAAACACCTCAGGAAAAAGCCGAATTAGTAGAACGAGCAATGGAAATTCTTAAGGATGTTAATAACAAGATTATTCAATCTGAATATGTTAAAATGGTATCAGGGGTTCTGAATATAAACGAAAATGCCGTTTTAAAAGAGCTTTCCAAGAGAGAACGATTAGAAGAAAATGATACAAGGATTCAATATAAACAAAAAGTTGTAACAAATTCTTCACAATTTGAAATAAAAGCGCAAAAAAATTTATTGAGTGTTTTTTTAGCAAGTGACAGTACGTTAAGTTATCAAAAACTTAGCGAATTGTTACCCGAAAATATCATCCAAGATGAAACGTTAATAATTGTAAAAAATACAATTGACAAATTGGCGTGTACAATAAATAATGTTAAGGAATTAACAAAAAGTTTGTATACAGAATTTATTGAGGATGATAATTTGACCCATATATTAACCGATATAGTAGAACTTTCAGAGGCGTTCAACGGCTTGGAAGCGGACGAATTTGAAAGAGCTGTAAAGGAAAATATTATAAGACTTAAGAAATGTTATCAGGAAAAAGAAGCCGAAGCAATGCGTCAGCAGTACAAACAGGTAAATGATGACGAGATTGAAGCGTTAAAAATACAAATGCAGCTTAGAGATAAAATAAAATTAAGGACTGGAGATAAATAAATGACCCAAAAAAGAAATTCACATTCATCAGTAGTAAGTGTAGAAGAAGAAAATATCGATTTACTTGATTTTGATGAAGAAAAAGATGATGACGCTGTAGACTATATTGAAACTGATTTAGGGACAGATAATATCGAAGATATTATTACTTCTTCTAAATTGAATGGTATGAAAAGCGACGATTTCTACATGATGGATTCAGGTGATTCTATGCGTGATTCTGAGTCTGATACAGAAATGCCAAAAGGTGTAACTGTAGAAGATCCGGTAAGATTGTATTTGCGCGAAATCGGACGTATCAAATTATTATCTACAAATGAAGAAATTGAACTTGCAAGAAAAATTATTCAAGGTGGCGCGTCTGGTGCGATTGCAAAGCGTAAACTCGTTCAGGCAAACTTGAGACTTGTCGTAAGTATCGCAAAAAAATATGTCGGCAGAGGCATGCTTTTCTTGGATTTAATTCAGGAAGGTAACTTGGGTTTAATCAGAGCTGCTGAAAAATTTGACCATGAAAGAGGTTTTAAATTCTCAACTTACGCAACATGGTGGATTAGACAAGCTATTACAAGAGCAATTGCTGATCAGGCAAGAACCATTCGTATTCCTGTTCACATGGTAGAAACTATTAACAAATTAAAGAAAGTTACAAGACGTCTTGCTCAAGAACTTTCAAGAAAGCCAACCGAAGAAGAATTAGCTTCTGAAATGGGCGTTTCAATTTCTAAATTAAGAGAAATTGTTAAGATTGCGCAAGAACCGCTTTCTTTGGAAACACCAATCGGAAAGGAAGAAGATTCAAGATTAGGCGATTTTATTGAAGATAAAGAAGCAGATGCTCCGATTAAGACTGTAGCTTCAGAACTTTTGAGAGAAGACCTTGCGGAAGTTTTATGCACGCTTTCTCCAAGAGAAAGAGATGTTTTGAGATTACGTTTCGGCATGGATGATGGCAGACAAAGAACTTTAGAAGAAGTTGGTCAATTGTTCGGTGTTACTCGTGAACGTATCAGACAAATTGAAGCAAAAGCGTTGAGAAAGCTTCGTCATCCAAACAGAAGCAAACGCTTAAGAGAATATGTAGAAAACTAAAATAAAAAAAGAAACGCTATTACGAGCGTTTCTTTTTTTTACAAAACATTACATTCTGTTTGAATTTAAGCATGTTTACAATATAATAATTCCAGTAAACATGTACGAGGGAGTATAAGATTATGCCGAATAACGAAAGTGTTGGAAAAAAGATTGTGGAAGCTTTGAAAAAGCAAGCTGAAAATATGGATGTAGAAACTCCGAGTGAAGATTTATTTGCATCAGCTCCTGCAAATGATGATATTTTTGCATCATCGGATGCTGATGATATTTTTGCAGAACCCGTAAAACCTGCAAAAAATACAAACTTTTTTGATGATGTAGAAGAAGATAGCGATCCATTCTTTGCAGAATCAAAACCGGTTCAGGCTCCGGTAACGGAAACAATGAGTGAATCTTTTGAAATGCCTGCTAATATTGCGGTGTTAAAGAAACTTATTTCACAATTACCAAGCGGTGTTTCAAGACATACAGGTGCACAAATTATTAAGCAAACAATGGAAGCTCTTGGTATTTCGATGAAGAGTGTGCTTCAAGATGCTCAACAAGTTCAGGAAAATTTAAAAGTTTCAGCAAGAGAATGTCAATCTTCAATTCAAGAATATAAAAAGCAAATTTTGACTTTGGAAAAACAATCTCAAAGCTACCAAAAACAATATTCTGCTTTGAACGATTTGATAAGTTTGTTTATTCAGACAACTAAGTAAGATTTATAATTTTTAAATAGATAAACGTGATTAATGTAAAAAAAAAGAGGCTTTATGCCTCTTTTTTATATTGCTTCATCTTCTGAACTTTCGTCATCATCAACAGATGGCATGTCAACCGTAACTCCCAACTGTTCCAGCGCTGCTTTTGCTTTTGGTGCTAGTGCTGTATCTGCGAAATTTTCCAATATTGTTTGATAACATTCAATTGCTTCCGGCTTCATATCTCTTAATTTGTACACATTTCCGGCTTTATAGTACAGAGGAGCTAATTCAGTTGTCGAAGCAACTAACATTTGATTATCAAGTTTTATTTTAATTCCAATTAGTGTTTCGTTGTCTTGTGGCGACAAAAGCGCTCTTCCATAAATTTTTTCTGTTAATTTATCAATTGAATCAGACATCTCAGATATCACTTCTTTAGAAAGTTTAGAAGATTTCTTTGCTGCTGATACATCAAGACTTATTGCTGACAGTAGCAAAAATCCAACTAATATTGATAAAAGAATTTTTTTCATGACACCTATCCTTCTATGATTACTCCTTATTTTACATTATAACAAAAAGTTGATTTTTAGTCTCACTTAAATGTATGATTGTTGTATGGAACAAATGATTTATCAAAAATTTATATTGGGAACAGGCAAATATCTGGATAAGGCATTGTCTAAAGGATTGGGCGGTGTTATATTTTTCACGCGAGATATAAAATCAAGGGATCAATTCAAGAAACTTGTATCAGAAATAAAACAAAAAGCAGTTATTTCTCCTTTTTTATCAATCGACCAAGAAGGCGGAAGAGTAGAACGAACAGAAAATATCCACGCAAGATATCTTTCTCCGAGATATGCCTTTCAACGAGGCGAAGAGTTTTTAGCAAATCAAACATTAAAGATTGCACGAGAGTTGATTGATTATGGAATAAATCTTAATTTTTCGCCTTGTGCAGATGTCAATACAAATCCGAAAAATCCGATAATCGGTGAACGTGCGTTTTCTGATAAAACGGATGATGTAATACGCGGAGCAAAATTGGTTGCTAATATCTATAGAAAGGCGGGAGTTATTCCGTGTTTAAAACATTATCCCGGACACGGTCATGCGTCAATGGATAGCCATTTGACATTGCCGGAAATAGACTTACCTATGACTACGATGGAAGATGTACATATAAAACCGTTTAAAGAAAATCTTGATGTTGAAATGATTATGGCTGCGCATTTACATTGCACTTGTTTTGATAAAGAACGAATCCCTGCATCTTTAAGCCAAAATACTATCGGATATTTAAGGAAAATTTTAGGATATCAAGGTGTTGTTATATCTGATGATATGGTAATGAAAGGTGTTCAAGAATTTGGTAGTGTAGAAGCTTGTGTTATGGCAATTAAATCCGGAGTCGATATGTTTATCTATCGAGATGCGGATTTTAATACTATTAGTACGATTGAAGAATTGATTTCTCTTGCAAAGAAGGATGAATATTTAAAGGATTGTATATTGAAATCAAACGAGCGCATAGTCAAATTAAAAAAAAGAGTGGTTTAGATAAATCCAAACCACTCTTTTTTTATTAAATAATCTTATGCAGAAGCTTCTGATGCTGCGGCTGCAGCTCTTTCTGCGTCAAAACATTCTTTGCAAAGTACATCTCTGCCTTGTGTAGGGTTGAATGGTACTTGGGTTTGTTTCCCGCATTTTGCACAAATTGCATCGTGCATTTTCTTTTTTCCTCTGTGTAATTGTTTTTTTGCTTTTCTGCAATTAGCGCATCTTTTTGGCTTATTTGTTAAACCTTTTTCTGCGTAAAACTCCTGTTCTCCAGCAGTGAAAACAAATTCACAACCGCAATCTTCACAAATAAGCGTTTCATCTTGGTACATTGTCTGATCTCCTAAATAATTTGCAACCGTGACGCAAAGCGCGCCATGCAATCATTCTATACTTTTTTTTACCAAGCGTCAAGTGTAAAGCGCAAAAAAGATGTATTTTTGTAACAAAATGTTGATTGCACTTAGAATATAGCAGTAGTTAATTGTAAATGGTTTGTTTATTATTTTCCGGTAGAACCAAAACCGCCGGCTCCGCGTTCGGTATCAGATAATTCTGTAACAACTTCGATTTCAGCTTGTTCGTATTTTGCGATAACCATTTGTGCGATACGTTCGTCCGGCTGAATTGTGTATGCTTCGTTTGAGATATTTACTATAGGAACACAAACTTCTCCGCGGTAGTCCTCATCAATAGTACCAACGCAGTTGATTAAACTAATTCCGTGCTTTATAGATAGCCCTGAACGAGGTCTAATTTGAGCTTCGTATCCGTGTTCAAGCTCGATTTTTAAACCGGTAGGTATTAGTTTTCTTTCCAGTGGCTGTAGTGTAATAGGTTCAGAAATTGCAGCACACAAATCCATACCTGCCGCACCTTGTGTTTTGTATTCCGGAACAAATCTGTTGTGTTCAAGTCTTAAAATTTTTAAAATCATATTACCTCTCTGTTTTTTTTGTAGGACAAAATTAATAGCCTGATAAACTATGCTGTAATTATAGTTTTTCCGTCGACAACTTCTTTCGGGAAGATTGTAAATTCCTGTAGGTTTTCAATTCCCATTTTTGCAGGTTTTTTTGCTGCATTGACAGGATTTGCGCCAAGAGCCTTGGTTATAGGTTCTTCTTCGCTACGTGGCATAGACATGAAGCTATTGCTGTAACGAATAAAAAAGTTGCGTCTTGGATTGCAATCTTCAGAAGAGTTTTGTGATATAGCTGAAATTTTCATAAAAACCGCCTTTACTATATTGGAGGTAAAGATACCTTAAATACACGACTATTACAGGTTTAATTGTGTAACAGAAAGAATATAAAGTCAATAAAAATTAAGTATTTGTAACAAAAAAATGTTTGTGTTACGATAAACTTGCGATTGTGTAACTGCTTCTGAACAGAAGTGGCATTTAAAAATAGAATAAGTCGTAGTGGCAAGGACTCCACGAGGACGATTAAGTATCGTCCGAGAAGGAGGGAAGCGCCGCTTCATTCCGCCAGTTGGAACTAACATTTCATGTGGCGGTTGAAAATAGAATAAGTCGTAGTGGCGGAATCGGTATACGCGCACGTTTGAGGGGCGTGTGGAGAGATCCTTGGGGGTTCAAGTCCCCCCTACGACATTTAACTTTTTATAGCAAGCTTTATAAGGCTCTGTTCTGTGCTGTCGCTGGTTTTTATGGGTTCCTGATACTTATCAGGACATTGGGGACGGTTGATTTTAGGCAGAAGTCCCGAGTTATTGGAAGTTTTGGGCTTATTTAGTAAGTTGAGATTTGATGGTCAATTTTTGCACTTTTGTCCCAATTTTTGCACTATTTTGCACCAAAAACTTGTCATGCTGAACTTGTTTCAGCATCTATCCTGCTTGGCGTTTGAATTTTAGCCATGAGACTTTTAGTGCAAAAAATATCCGTTTTGAATTATCTTTTAGTTTGATATGTGTCGAAATGTCTCTGAGATTGAGATTTAAGACTTGATGTTTCTCTAAAAACGAGCGATTAATGTGTGTGAGGTAATTTTATATGATAAACTTCACACCTGAAAAATCAAAACAAATAGCACTCGCAAGATTAGACTTAATCCACAAATGGCTTGAGTTTAGAAAGAAATCAGCAAATAAACTTCAAGCTGATTATGATTTTGTAAAATTGCACAATACAACAAATTCATATCTATTTGAGATTCTAGGTAAAATATCTCGTGGCAGTTTGCACCGCTGGTATGCAATGCTAAATGAAACAGAAGATTATACCAAGCTCTTTCCTAAAGCTTCTTCTAAATCTCTAATCATATATTGGATTTCTGTTGCTGTGGTTCTTTCTGAATCTCTTTGAACTGCTTGAGCTAATAGAAATACTCTATATAATCTTTTTTCTAAACTTTCCTTTTCTTCTCTAGCTGTTTTTAAATCATAATATTTGTTAGCTTGAAGCATAGCTACATCATCAGCTTTACCAGCACAAAAACCACCATTCTTAGTTTTTGATAATTGTTTGATGTTGGTTTGTCCATTTGGATTTACCAATGCAATACATTTTGATGCTGCTAAAGATGCTTCTTTAATAGCCTTTGATAAAACATCTAAATAAGAAATATCACCAATATACTCTTCAATTAAACCTCTACCATAAGATTCACCATCAATTCTTGTGTATCTTAAAGCAATAAAAGGACAAGCTTCGATTGGGTATTTACCTTCAGTTCTTGGAATTTCAATTCCTTCTACTTCCTGATAAGTAATCCAGTGAGTTCCTCTTTTGCGATAGCAGGTATATAATGTTAATTCTTTTTCTTCCAATCTTGGAATAGTATCAGTCTTTTCTTTAATTTTGAGTTTTTCCAATACTGCTTCCTGAATCTCATGCGGAAGAGCATAAAAACCAATAGTTTCAGTTG
>CAZCZF010000053.1:0-12125 GCA_964503025.1 uncultured Vampirovibrio sp.
ATCTAATTATGTTATATGGAATTTTGTTTTTTAATACACGAAAATGTAAATACTATGACAGAAACATCAAAATTGAAAAATTTAGGAATTAATATTAAGAGCGAGCGTTTGAGACGCAACCTATCTCAGGAACAATTAGCTGAATTGACAAATATTTCAAGAAATTCAGTAAGTTTGATTGAAACCGGCAAAATCAACCCTACAATCTTGAAGGTAATTGATATTGCAAAGGTTTTAAACGTAGATATTAATGTTTTGATAAAAGATGTTTAATTTTTAAACTTTCATTTCTTTTTCAAAACCAAACAATGAACTGATAGACTCGTCGTCATGAATACGAGAGATTGCTTGTCCCAGTAACGGTGCTACAGAAAGTTGCTTAACGTTGGATGGCAAATCTTCTTCTGCCCAAGGAATCGTATTTGTTACGATACATTGTTCGATTGGCGCATTTTTAAGTCGCTCTACCGCAGGTCCTGAAAGTACTGCGTGTGTTGCGCCTACATAAACAGCTTTTGCTCCCTTGCTTTTTAGCAATTTAGAAGCTTCGCAAATTGTTCCTGCCGTATCAATTATATCATCAAACATAAGACAAACTTTGTTTTCAACATCACCGATAATATGTGCTGCAATAGCCTCATTGTGTTTATCACGACGTTTATCAATAATTGCCATTGGAATGTTTAAATTTTTTGCAAAATGTCTTGTACGGTTCGCACCACCCATATCCGGACTTACCGCAACCATTTCATCAGGATTTAATCCCAAACTTTTTACGTAATCAACTAAGATTGGAGTTGCAAATATGTGGTCAACAAGAATATTAAAGAAACCTTGAATTTGACCTGTGTGTAAGTCCATTGCCAGAACACGTGTTGCACCTGCAGTTGTGAGAAGGTCTGCAACAAGCTTTGCTGTGATAGCTTCTCTACCGGAAGTTTTCCTATCCTGACGAGCATAACCATAATAAGGAATAACCGCAGTAATTGTTTTAGCACTTGCACGTTTAAACGCATCAATCATTATCAACAATTCCATAAGGTTTTCGTTAACAGGATTGCAAAGCGGTTGAACGATAAATACATCATCACCTCTGATACTTTCTTTGACTTGAACATAAATTTCTCCGTCAGCAAAGTTTTTTATAACCATTGGACCAACGGTTGTTCCCAAATAATCCGCAATTTCTTGTGCCAATTTCGGATTGGAACGTCCTGAAAATAATCTGATATCGTGAGTCGGGTTTACAGCGCGTTCCAGCTGCGGGTAAGTCATTTCAAGCACCATGAGGAAGTCCTTTCTTAATTCGTAAATGTTGGAATACTTTTATTCTATACCTAAAAAATATTTAGAAAAAGGCTTTTTTACGAAATATTAAGCAAAGATGTAACAAACTTAAATCTATATACATAAAATGTAATAATTATAGGTGTTTTTCAATATTCGTTATTACTGAACTTTTTGGCATTAAGCCAACCATACGTTCAACAACTTCACCATTTTTGAAAACCAAAAGTGTCGGTAACCCGCTAACTTGATATTCTTTAGCTGCATCGATATTTTCATCCGTATCAATTTTTGCAAAATTTGCTCTGTCTCCCAGTTCGGATTCCACTTCTTCCAAAATAGGACTCAGCTTTCTGCAAGGTCCGCACCAAGTTGCAAAAAAATCAACAATAGTTAATCTGTCAGAATCAATTACTTCTTCTTTAAAATTGCTTACATTAATTTCCTTAACCATATAAACCTCCCCTTTTTAAAATTCATATTACCATATATAAAATTTTCATGCTATTATTCTACTGAGGGGATGAGACGATATATTGTTCTAATCTTATTTAAAAAAATCCCCAATTTTGAATAAAAGAATTATCATAAGGGATGCAAGATGCCGAGAAAAAAAGAAATAGAAATAGTTTTAGATACAGAAACAACAGGATTGGATTATACGCGCGAAAGAATTATTGAATTTGCTGCAGTGCGTTTGGAAAACGGAAAAATTAAGGATGAGTTTCAAACATTGATTAATCCGCATCAGCACATAAGGAAATCCAGTCAAGCAATACACGGAATTTCGCAGGAAATGGTAGAGGATGCACCGAGTGAAGAAGAAGTATTGCCAAAAATTCTTGAATTCATTGGTGATTATCCTATTGTTGCACACAATGTTATTTTTGACTATTCGTTCTTAAACGAAGCTAAATTGCGTGTTTTTGGAGAAAAACTTGAGAATCCGAGAATTGACTCACAAATCATGTTTAAAGAAATCGCTCCGGACTTGGAATCTCACGGTTTAGAAGCTTTGACAAATCGTTTTAATGTAGAATTAAACAATCACCACAGAGCAATGGCTGATACAATGGGGCTTGCGCTTGCATATCCAAAACTTAAGAAATTGTATTTGCAACGTCTCGATTGGCAAAGAAAACAGCTTGAAAATGTCGACTATTTGTTTGACAGATATCTTAGAATACAACAGAGTATCGCTACAATGCAAGCTGAGCTACAAGACTTAAAATCAGTATTTAAACTGCATTTTGAACTCGGAGGAGAACCGCTTGTTGCAGAAACCGGTGAAATGATGGTGTATCAATCAAAACAGTCTTTTGGATACGATTTAGCTGATATTAAAGATGTTCTTGAAGATGTCGGTGCTCTTGAAAAAGCCGTAAAAATAAATAACGGATTTATTGACAGACTCTGTAACGGTCTTAGCCTATCTGATGAGTATAAAGAAATCATTAGAGATGCAAGACAAGAAATTTCTGAAACAAGAAATATTCAAGTAATTAAACCGTGCAGACAATAACCATATATCCTTTCGTGACAGAGTGGATTTGGTGAGGTAATAATGATACTCAAAAAAGATATTCCGGAAGAACTTGTTGTAAAAGTTGAAAAGCTCTCAAATTTAGGCTTCGGTATTGCAAAGCATGAGGGTTATGTTTTGTTTGTGGATGGAGCTTGTCCGGAAGATACGGTTAAGGTTCGAGTTGGCAAAAAAAACAAAACTTATGCAAATGCTAAAGTTCTTGAAATTATTGAACCATCTCCTCACAGAGTTGAACCATTTTGCCCAATGCAAAAAGTTTGCGGAGCATGCCAGTTACAGTTTATAGATTACAGCTATCAATTAGAACTTAAAAAAGATATTGTAAAAGATGCAATGCGTTCTATTTGTGGACACGAAATTGAGATTAGAGATGTTGTTCCGAGTCCGAAAAATCGAGAATATAGACATAAAATTCAGTATCCTGTCTGCGAAACACAAAATTCAAAACGCATTCTTGCCGGATATTATAAAAACAATTCTCACGAACTTGTAAATATAAAGTATTGTCCGATTCAGCCTTCATATTGTGATGAAATTATTGAATATATCAGAAAAACTGCACAAGAATGCGGAATATCAGGCTATAACGAAAAAAAGCATGCCGGAGACTTAAGACATATCGTAATTAGAAGCTCTGATTACGACAAAAAAAATCTTGTAATATTAGTTGTAAATTCAACAAAAGTTTTTGATAAATTAAAAAAACTTGCTTCAAAAATTTATTCAGAACTGGAAAATATTGCAGGTGTCGGAGTAAACTTTAATTCAAAAAAGACCAACCTGATTCTTGGAGAAAATACGGAAATTTTGGAAGGCGAGAGTTTTATTAAAGAAAAGCTCTGCGATAAAATCTTTAAAGTCGGAGCAAAAACTTTCTTTCAAGTAAATCCGGCAAGCGCTAATAATATTTTTGAGTACGTTAAAAAATACATATCCGATAACTTTGCTAAACCGGTAATTTTAGACGCCTATGCAGGAATAACAGCTTTCGGGATTTGTCTTTCTGATATCGCAAAAAAAGTTGTTAGTGTGGAAGAAGTTAAAGAATCCGTCATTCTTGCAGACAAAATTATTAAAGAAAACGGAATTAAAAACATTGAACTCCACAATATGGATGCCGGTAAGTTTTTTGAAAAGGAATTAAACACAAAGGGCAGAAAGTTTGATGTAACGGTTCTTGACCCTCCAAGAAAAGGGTGTACGCAGGAAAGTCTTGATTATGCTCTGAAACTTACCAAGGGCAAGATTATTTACGTTTCTTGCAATCCTGCAACATTAGCAAGAGATTTAAAATACTTGATAGAAAAAGGTTGTAGAGTAGATTTTATACAGCCGTTTGATATGTTTCCACATACTTACCACATAGAAAATGTCGCCATTATAACAATAGATTAAATTCTTCGTGTTTTTAATCAAATGCTGCAATAAATTTTTCCAATTTTTGCAATAAATCTTCTTTTGTAATTTCCGGCAAAATTTCTTTCACACAAGTAATTCCTTGGACTTCTTCATGAAACAAATTTTCCAAAAAAGTTTTGTCATAATCGTAAAGAATTGAACCGTGCTGTAAAATATATCCATTTTTACGACATTGTGCAGAGCCAATCAGTTTTTTACCTTGATAACAAACATCAGCACCTGTAGATAAAAGCATGCAATAGTCGAATTTCAAACCGCCTTTGCACTTCTCTCCGCCAAAATCAAGTTCAATTCCAAGTGTTTTAAAAAAATCAATCAATATTCCGGAAATTATTTTGTAAGACTCAACTACGCTTTCTCCTTCAATTGCAGGTGCAACATAGCTGTATGTTATTTCATTATCGTGCAAAAGAGCGCGTCCGCCGGTCAAGCGTCTTACACAATCAATTCCATCGGGCAAAGAAAACTCTTTTTGGTTTCTGCCAAGAGATACACACTTAGGAGACCAACCATACAGACGAAAAATTGGCTCTTTAGTTTGATTTTGGATAGCTTCATCAAGCAAATCAGAATCAATTTGCATATTCTTCTGACCGTTGTATGTATTAAACTTGATGTATCTCATCCTGTATCTTTCTAAAAAGTGCTTCGTCATTGGAATTTTCTGCTAAAGGCTTTGGTATAAATAAATCTAAATATCTTCTTATTGCGTACTGATCAGACATGCCGGAAATATAATCCGTTACAATTGTGGGAATTTCTTCTTTGTCACAATATGCGGTGAGTTTTTCCGTATAATATTCAAACAGCGATTTTATGACATTCTTGGCTTTCTTTTCTTCTGCTTTTGCAATCGGATCCAAATAAACATTATCAAACATCCAAGTTCTTAGTTTTGTAACATAAAACCAACCTTCTTCCGACATAGTGACCTTTGGCTGATTTAGAGAACTTGTAATAACGTCCGTTATCATTTTACCCAATCTTGCAGATTGATTTGAAGAGAAATAATTTACGCAATCAGCAGGAAGGTCTTTTTCGGAGATAATTCCCGCTCTTACGGAATCCTCTATATCGTGGTTTATATAAGCAATCTTATCCGCATATTGAACAACCTGAGCTTCCGGAGTTTTTGGCTTATAACCCCAAGTATGCGTAAGAATACCGTCAACAGTCTCCTTACATAAATTCATATCTTCAAGAACTTCTACAACTCTTACACTTTGCAAATTATGGTGAAAACCATTCGGCAAAAGTTCGTCAAGAGTTCCTTCTCCGCAATGTCCGAATGCCGTATGTCCTAAATCGTGCCCTAATGCAATGGCTTCAACTAAGTCTTCGTTCAATTTTAACGCTCTTGCAATCGTACGTCCGATTTGTGAAACTTCTAATGTATGAGTAAGTCGAGTTCTGAAGTGGTCATTATATGGTGATAAAAACACTTGTGTTTTATGTTTCAAACGTCTAAACGATTTTGAATGTAATATTTTGTCTCTGTCACGTTGAAATTCCGTACGTATTTCAAATTGTTCTTCGCGTTTACGTTTTCTACCTTTAGAGTCCTTGCATTTAGTTGCATAAGGACTTAGAACTTCAAATTCGCGTTCTTCTAATTCTTCTTTTACAGTTTTACATTTATTATCCATACTGTGATTATACCCGAAATGATGTCTTTTGGCTACATTTGGCATTGTATTTTTCATCTGATTGGTGTATTATAATACAATAAGGGAGAGAATTGATGGAAAGCTTTTTGAATGTTGAGTGTTTAATTCGTTTATTTTTAGCTATGGCTATGGGGTTTTCACTCGGATTAGAACGTGAACTTACAAATAAATATGCGGGATTAAGAACTCATATTTTAGTATGCTTAGGTGCTTGTGTCTTTACATTGCTCTCCATATACGGATTTCCTACATTTGCAGATGGTGACAATGTAGTTATTACAAACGCAACCGGAATAAGAGATACATCAAGGGTAGCCGCTCAAATAGTAACAGGTATCGGTTTTATCGGTGCAGGTACAGTGCTAAGAAACGGACCTATGGTATTTGGTTTAACAACTGCGGCTACATTATGGATTGCTGCAAGTATCGGTATGGCTTGTGGCGCTGGAATGTATGATGTCGCATTTGTTGCAACAATTCTCAGCGTTGCCGTGTTAACCCTGATTAGAGTTTTTGAACGACAATTTTTACCTTCAAGCGGTAAACAAGCCAGAAGATATAAAATCGTTATCTATCTTAACGGACAAGACGTAGAAAAAATTTATGACTATTTAACTAACAATGTAGATAATATGATGGACTTTTCATCCAAAAAACTTCTTGAAAATCAAGAAAAATCCAAAGTTTCAACAACATTTGAACTTTGCAACAAAAAAATGGTGAATGAAATTTACAACAAGTTGAATGGTATTGCGGAACTTGATTCAATAACTCTTCAGGAATTGAATGGCTAAAAAGAAAAAAAGTAAAAAAGTTAATATCGTAAAAAAAACTCCGTCACAAATTGCGTTGGAATATTTGAGGACGGCTGCATATTCTTTTTTGGCAGCACTAATTTTTACAGTATTGCTCAGTTTTCATGCGCATAGCGAAATGATTAAAAATTTATACGCAAACAAAGCTGACAAATTGAAAATAGATGTTCAACTCGCAAAACAACTTGTTATGCAATCTGATTTTATGAAGGATTTACGCAAAAAAAATTACAATATTTGCATGCAAGTAGGAATTTTATATGAATCAGCATCGGACTATCAAAACGCAGAAATGGCATATCGACTTGCATTAGAGAAAGCAAAACCTAAAAATTATAATCCTTATGCAAGATTAACAAGTGTACTGATTGCACAAGATAAATTTCCGGAAGCTAAAGAACTGCTTAATTCCGTAAAAGATGTGAGCGATAAAAATCTTATAAAATACAAAGCGCGTTCTTATATAGAAATGGGCGACAAATTGTACTCTAAAGGCAAGTTTTTGAGTGCTGCCAGATGTTATGAAAAATCAAAATATTACTATGACAGATTTCAAAAAAAAGATAAGATAGTAGAAAAGTCTATATTAGACAGGATTTCTAATGCTTATGTAGAAACTGCGGATATAATGGTTAAGAATGCTCGAAACAGCGATGCGGTTAACTTCTTAAAAAAAGCGGAGCACTACGCACCAGACAATTTTAACATCAAATATAAGTTAGCTATCGTATACTCTGATCTTGACCCGATTAAATCCGTAGAATATTTTGAACCGATTTTAAAAGAACGACCACAAGATATCGATTATGGCGTATATTCAAAAGCATTAATGAAAGCTGCTACCATAGAAGAATTGCAAAAAAATCACACAAAATCAAAATATTACAGATATAAAATTCATTCAGTTGACCTTTTTGTAAATCAAAAAGTTGTATACAAAAACGATTTAGAAATCCTTTTGGATAAATTTGTCGTCCGAAAACTTTGGTTCAAATATCATTTAGAGGGGACTTTCCGATTTAAAAATGTTTCCGCAAATGATATAAACAAGCTCTCTGCGGAATTTGTATTCAGACACGGCGATAAAATATTAGATACCGTGCCTGTAAAAATTGTAGGAAAAACCAATCCACTATACTCTAATGGCGGAGTTACAGAAGAAGTAAAGGTTTCTCTGGGTAAAAATATTTTTACAAAAAAAGAGTTGGAGCAATACGTAATTGATATTTATTTGTACAAAGACAAAAAATATAAAACATACATCAGCACAATGAAAGTTCCGCTAAAATCCGTATATAACACTAATAAATAATAGTCGGAGCCGAGCTTAGCAATGTTTTTGTATACTCTTCTTTTGGATTGTGAAAAATATTGTACGTACTGTTTTCTTCAATCAATTTACCAAAATACATTATACCTACTCTATCTGCAAGATATCTGATAACGTTTAAATCGTGCGAAATAAAAAGTATTGTTAACTCTCTTTGCTTTCTTAAATCTTTCAACAGATTTATTATTTGTGCTTGAATACTGGCATCCAATGCGCTTACAGGCTCATCCGCTATGATTAACTTCGGATTCAAAACCAAAGCTCTTGCGATTGCAATTCTTTGTCGCTGTCCTCCTGAAAACTCGTGAGGATAAAGCTCCAAGACGGACGACTGAAGTCCGACGCTTTCTATAGTTTCCCGTACAATTGCATTTTTTCTGTTTTTTGAATAATTAGTATTTATATCTAACGGCTCTTTTAAAATATCACCTATTCGCATTTTTGGATTCAAGCTTGAATACGGATTCTGAAACACCATTTGCGCTAAATGGGGATACTTTTTCTGTTTTTCCTTATTTTGTTCAAATATATTTTCGCCCTGAAATAATATCTCACCGCATTTAGGTGTAACAAGTTTTGTAAGAGCCTTTGCCAAAGTCGATTTGCCGCAACCGGATTCACCGGCAAGAGCATAAATTTCGCCTTGTTTTATAGATAAACTGACATTATCAACTGCTGTAACACAACAATTTTTATTGTTTTGCAAACTTTTGTATTCGACTGTAAGATTTTTTATCTCTACCAAATTATCCATAGTGTTTATTTTAACACGACATGATTTATGTTAAAATCGTCAATAAGGTTAAGATATAACTCAATGGAAAAAAAATTATACAAACCAAACTACGGAGAATATAATCTGCTAATGGCGTACCCCGCTGTTGAAGAGTTCGCATTGGCATCCTTGGGCTACCTTTGGTTATACAAAATTGCTGATACTACAGAAGGTATTAATGCTGTAAGGCGCACTACAGATAATATTGATAAGCGAGTTTCTCCTCAAAGTATAGCTTTCTCTATGTCATTCGACTTTGATTTTATGGGAGTGTTTGACATTCTGGAAAAATTGGGAATTCCGTTTCGTGCAAGTGACAGGATGGAAAGACATCCACTCGTTTTTGCGGGCGGACCGGTTATCACAACAAATCCGCGTCCCTATGAAGCATTTTTTGATTTTATGATGATTGGCGATGGCGAAGAATCCTTCAAACAAGTCTTAGAAATACTAAAACACAATAATAAAAGTGATGCGCTTAAGTTGCTCGCTAATATTGAAGGTGTTTACATTCCAAATCAACCGGTAAAAAAATCTACAGTTAACTTAACAGACGTGATTTATACACCAATTCTCAGCGATAAAGGATATTTTAAAGATACTTTTATAATTGAACTGGCACGTGGTTGTATGAATCGTTGCGCGTTTTGTACCGCTTCATACATTAACCTTCCGTTTCGTCATTATGCTTACGAGAGAATTATAGATGCAATTGAACTCGGCTTAAAATATACAAACAAAATTGCTCTTTTGGGTGCGCAAATCAGTGCTCATCCACAATTCAACGAAATTATGAAATATTTGAACGATAAAATTGAGAGTGGTATAAATATTGAATTAGGCATATCTTCGCTCAGGACAGATTCAGTAACTCCACAAATGGTTCAAACCCTTGTTAAGGGCGGACAAAAACATTCTACAATCGCAATAGAAGCTGCAAGCGAAAGACTGAGACGCTTTATAAATAAAAATCTGAAAGAAGAACAAATTTTAAATGCAGTTCGCGTTGCACGAGAGAATGGCTTAAAAGGTCTCAAAATTTACTCTATGATTGGCATTCCTACAGAAACTCAAGAAGATATAGAAGAATTTATAAGATTAGGAAAAAAAATAAAAGAAGAAAATAAAGGCTTTAATATAGAATTTTCGTTTTCCTCATTTGTGCCAAAACCGCATACACCTTTCCAATGGGCATTGCGCGAAGAAACCAAATCACTGGAAAAGAAACAAAAATTTCTTGAAAAAGAATTTGCAAAACTCGGAATATCATCCAAATTCTCCAGTGCAAAATGGGATTATTGGCAAACAGTTTTATCAAGAGGTGGTACAGAATTGGCATCCTTTTTGGAAGAAGTATACTTAGAGGGTGGTAAAATAGGGGCTTATAAAGCTGCGTTAAAAAAATTAAACTTGAGTGTAAAAAATAGCTTTGAGATAGATGAAGAATTACCTTGGGATATTATTGAAACTGAACCTCGAAAAGAACTGTTAAAAAACGAGTATGCACGTCTGCTAAAACGTTCGGAGAACTCATAAGACTTTTTCAAACGCAGATAAATCAACACCAACTTTTATTCGTGTGCAAAAAAAAACTTCTCATAGAGGCGAGAAGCTGAAAAAAGTTTGTTAGGAAGGGATTTAGGGATTAATTTTTACTCTTATTTACATCTTACACATATATAAAGTATATATGCGAATTTGAATTTCACATCTTGCCAATTTTGTTACAAATCTTCATATTCATATTGTAAAATTTTGTAAAGATTTATGCTAAAAAGCTAAAGTTTTGGGTAAAAAATGCCGTAAAACATGCTACAGGGAAACAAAAAAGGATAAAACTGCGCTATGGGAATGGCAGCGTCACAAGCTACATTATTAACGATTACGGCTCGTCTCCATGATGTTGAGTACAAAGCTCTAAACATAGAGAACCAAAAAATCGCGCTTGCAACTCAGAAAGATGAGTTGTATCAGGAGTACTGTGATGCTTTAGATGCCAAGAAAATACAAGTTGCGTTTAACAATGGTGATGGTACAAGGAACTTTAAAGACGCAAGTTTTTCTACATTATGCACTTATAATGAAAACCGTATGGCGCAATATACATTAAGAAATTCAAAAACCGGAAAAGTTATTGTTGATCAAGAAACTTTGGATGCATATAGTTCCTTTAATACGGATAAATATGCATTCGCATACGCTATGCTTGGCATGGATACTAATTTTGCTTGGTCTGACAACCAAGAAGCCGATTCATCTATGGGTACAGAAGTTGGTATTGGCTCTTCGCTTGTTGATTGGGGTGATGGCACTGCAGCAAATGGTTCATTCAACTGTTTTATGACAGATGTTGAACGTAAGGTATACGAAAATCACACAAATGACGAAAGTTTGAAAAAAACTTACAATAATTTGACCGAAGTTTGCGCATCCGATACAGCTAGTGATTCTGAAAGGCGAGAAGCACTAACCCAATTTAGAGACACGCTTTATAAAAAATTCGGAACTGAAATCTATGATTTGATGAGACTGAATAAAAACAGGACTTCTACGGAAAATGGCGATCCGAATTCAGCCAACGCAGAATTTGACGATTATCCGGAAGAATACCCAAAAGATAAATTTGATTACTACGTTCGTCTGTTTGAAAAAATACAAAGCGCAGGCGGCTGCGAATTGATGGACGCAGGATATGAATGTGGAGAAGCCGGTAACGATTGGTTAAATAACATGGTTAAATCAGGCAAAATTCTTATTGATGTTTATAATACAAACAAAAAAGAATGGACTGAAACAAGTCTTGCTACCAGTACAAATGAAAACTATTTACAAGAAGTACAAGATGAAGCTGACTTGAAAAAAGCAGAAGCTAAATATGAACATGAACTTGGCATGATAGATGACAAAGACAGTAAATTCGACAGAGATTTAAGTAAATTAGAAACAGAAAGGAATGCTCTTAAGACGGAATATGATTCAGTAAAACAAGTTATAAAAGATAATGAAGATAGAACATTTGGTATATTTGGTTAGATAATTACTAATTATTATTTTTGCATATCTATGTTTTCTTATGCGAAAATACTACAAATTTTTAATTCCCAAAAATCCCTTTTTCCCTTTTCTATCGCCACTTTGGTTTTCAAAGTGGTTTTTTTTTGAGAGGTATCAGCGGAAAAAGTTAATAAAAATAAGATATTTTAGATATTTTCAATGTTAATCGCGTTGTATAAAAGTCATTCTGAGGCTGATTAAGCCGAAGAATCCAGTCGATTTTATAACATAT
>CAZCZF010000054.1:0-12077 GCA_964503025.1 uncultured Vampirovibrio sp.
AAGTTAGAGCTTATGAAAAATTATTTTAAGAATTTGATATATCAGTTAAAACATTTGAAGCTTTTGGACAAATATATTCTGAAGCAGGTTATTGAGATGTTTCTTATGGGGGTTTTGGTTTTTACTTCCATCATTTTTGCTTCGGATACATTCATCACCTTGATAAAACAAATTTCAATGTACGGCATTCCGTTTAAGTATGCAATTCTTATGATTCTGTTGCATTTGCCGGAAGTTTTTGTAATGACAATTCCGATGGGTGTATTGTTGGCAACGGTCATGACTCTGAACGGTTTAAGCTTGAGTTCTGAAATCACGGTAATGCGTGCATGCGGCATTGGTTTAAATCGTATTGCAAAACCGATATTCATTTTTGCAATTGTAATGGCTTGCGTAAGTTTCGTTATAAATGAAACTATTGTTCCGGTTTCTACTAGATTGTCAACAAAGTTAGCAGGTGTCGCTTTCAGCCAAAAAAATGTTCCGGAAGGCAAACAGAATTTTACGTTTAAAGAAACAAAAGAACACGGTTTGCTAAAGAGATTATTCTATGTCGGAGACTGCGAGGACGGAAAACTTCATAACATTACTGTGTTAGATGCTTCAAAAGACGATATGATACAAATTTTGCAGGCAAGAGAAGGTGCTACAACTCCAGGAGGATGGAATTTTAGAAAGGGAGCTATTTATACCGTTAATGCCGACAGTAACAAATTGAATACGACTTTATTTGAAGATACGGACGTAAAATTTGGCATGGATTTGTCAAAAGAGTTAGATAAAAATATGGCAAATCAACGCAATTTTGTTCAACTATGTGCATATCTTGCAAAAAATAATATTGAGGATAAGCATATAATGCAAATCAGCTTGTTTGATAAAATCGCTCTGCCTTTAACGACAATTGTTTTGGTACTTATTGGAGTACCGCTTGCTATAACTCCACCGAGAGTTAGATATAACAGAGGATTTTTATTCAGTATTTTAATTATATTTGCTTATTATTTAATAAGAGCATTGTCAATTTCGTTCGGTGAGGCAGGAACGCTTCCACCTGTGTTGGCGGCATTTATGCCGGATATAATCCTGACGCTTTCAGGAATAGCTTTGTACTACAGAAAAGTTTACACAATCTGCTAGACGAGGTTTACTATGAATAGCGAACAAACAGTAATTACCGCTTATTTGATAATAATGCAAATATTATTTTTGATAACAGGAGAATATCCACTATTTATTCTCTTTTTGATTTGGACAACCACATATATATTATCTACTGAATTAGCTGGCTTTTCTTGGGGAAACAAGATTGATGCCGGACGTACAAGAAGGCGAAAAGAAGCTTTGCAACAAGCAAAAATTTATCTTGGTCACTATAGCGATATTTGGAAGAATTTACGTTTATCAAACTCGCGTTGTTACTTAAATTTAGGCAGCGACGGCACAACTATTACCGGCTTTGAGAAAGATCCTTGCGGAGCTTGCTTGAGAACTTTTACGGTTCTTAGATCAACAGTTCACAATTCAGAAGAAATATGGAATATGTTTTGTAAAAATTTCAGTTACAATAAATCATACGATGGTTTAAAAGAAGATTGCCGATTATACAAACTTGTTATAGAAGAAAAAATATCTGAACCATTTGCAAAAATTAATAATATAAAAGAACAAGAAAAAAAGGAATTTCCACTAGTAGATATCAACAATGCTTCCGAAAAAGATTTAATAGCATTACCGGGAATTAGTGCAATAATGGCAAAAAAAGCAATTAAAAGAAGAGAAGAATGTGGAGGATTTAAAACTATCGAAGAATTTTTTGCATATTTAAAAATAAAGCCGAATATGCAAGAGAATTTAATATCTTTAATCACTATTAAAGATATGCAAGGTTATAAAAAGGTCGACAAGTATCAAGAACGAAACATAGATTTATGAAGTTAAGAGTCTTTAAAATATTAAAAAACACTTCTGTAGAAGGTCCGGAAAAACGTTACTGCATTTGGGTACAAGGGTGTTCACACCATTGCAAAGGGTGTCAGGCGGTTCATACTTGGTCTCATTCTAGCGGACAATTAATCGATATTTCAGAAATTATTGAAGATATAAAAAATCAAAAAGGAATTGAAGGTGTAACTTTTCTTGGAGGCGAACCGTTTGAGCAAGCAGAAGCATTAGGTATAATTGCAGAAGCTGTAAAAAAGATGAATCTTGGTGTACTCTGTTTTACGGGCGGATACATTGAAGAGCTTAAACAAGAACCTGTAAATCAAAAGTTACTGGAAAACATTGATTTGCTTATTGATTCTCCATTTGAAATTGAAAAGCTTGATTATTCCCGCCCTTGGAGCGGTTCATCAAATCAAAGATACCATTTTTTAACAGACAGATACAATGATGAAATTTTTACTAAGTATAAAAACAAAGTTGAAGTAAATATTTCAAAAAACGGAGTTATATTTATGAACGGAATGGGAAATTTTGACAAAATAATGCAAATAATGGATTTAGTAACATTCTAATAATGCTATAAAGATAAAAAAGAGAGGTAAAAGATGGCTTATAAATTATCCGATTTAATCAGAGCTAGATTCCCGATGATTTACATTCCGACATTTGAGGAAGATAGGGTTACTAAATACATAAAATCAATTGTTACGAATACAAAACAAGTTAAATTTGCCAGAGAAGTTTTTACATGGTCACAAACGACAGGACTTTACAATGATACAACGCAAAAATCCGTATCAGATACGACTTGTCCTTGCAAAATGTTGGAATACATAAAAAAATACGATAAAGACGCAGTTTTTATTCTGTATGATTTTGATGTAAACTTCGGTCCAAAGAACAGAACTCCGGATTATAATTCAATTAGAAAAATAAGAGATATTGTTCCTGATTTAAAACTCGGTACAGCAAGAAAAACAATATTTTTTGTATCTCCATCACTTTTAATACCCGAGTCATTGCAAAAAGAGATTACCATTTTTGACTTTCAACTTCCAACCTTGGCAGAAATTAAAACAAAGTTTAACAATATGCTTAAGCAAAATTCTACAGTGGAATCAACTCTTAGCGAGGAGGAGAAAGACAAACTTTGCAAAGCTGCATTGGGATTAACTTTGCAAGAAGCAGAAAGCGCATTTGCTTTGGCTATGGTAAATGATGGAAAAATTGACTTAAAAGATTTGAATGTGATTTTACAAGAAAAGTCTCAAGTTATCAAGAAAACCGGAATTTTAGAATTTATTAATTCTGAATATTCTATCAAAGATATCGGAGGTTTAGATAATCTAAAAAATTGGCTTCTTAAAAGAAATAACTCTTGGTCGGAAAAAGCAAAAAAATATTGCATTCCTGCTCCAAAAGGAGTTCTTGTCACTGGAGTCCCGGGGTGCGGAAAAAGTTTGACTGCAAAAGCAATGAGCTCTATTTGGCAACTACCGTTATTACGACTTGATTTTAGCAAAGTTTTTTCCGGTCTTGTCGGCAGTTCCGAAGAAAATATGAGAAGAGCGCTTGCTACTGCGGAAGCCGTCGCACCTTGTATTCTATGGATTGACGAAATAGAAAAAGGATTGAGCGGTTTGGGTTCAAATGGTGACAGCGGTGTCTCTACGCGAATCTTTGGTCAATTTTTAACTTGGATGCAAGAAAAGGATGCACCCGTGTTTGTAATTGCTACAGCAAATAACATTAGCGGTTTACCTCCGGAACTTTTGCGCAAAGGACGTTTTGACGAAATATTTTTTGTGGATTTGCCAACACTGGAAGAACGCAAAGAGATTTTCAAGCTTCATTTGCAAAAACGTCTAAAAGACAAAGATATTGCAGCTGAAATTGCAGGCAGAAAAGATGTATGTACCGAATTAGCTAATATGACAGAAGGTTTCATTGGTTCTGAAATAGAACAAGTTGTTATATCATCATTGTGTGACGCTTTTTTTGAAAATCGTCCTCTTAAGTTTGAGGATTTGGCAAAAAATATTGCAAACACAGTGCCTCTTTCTATTACCCAAAGAGAACAAATACTTTCTCTTAGAGCTTGGGCTAATATTAGAGCTGTTTCTGCCACAAAAACAACAAATTTAAAAAGATATAGCAAAGAAGAAAACACAGAAAATGTTTCTGCAAGCAGAGGTGGCAGAACACTTGATTTTTAGGAGAATTTGGAAAAAGAATTACTGATAATAAAAGGAGATTTTAATTATGTCTTGTTCTGTAGTCGTTATTCCGTTTGCATTGGGCTGGGTAATGTGCATGGCTGCTCCCGCAGCTGCTCTTATGATAGGCAAAGAAATAAACGAAACAACCGAAATAAATAATGAGAGTATGGCATTTGCAAGCGCAGATATTAAAAATAATAGCATTAATATTGCTAATATAAACGAAACTTGCAATGAGATTAATGTAATTTCAGAAAAAGATTTCCTTGAAAAGAGTTTTGAAACACCTTTTATTGATAAAGAAATTTTGATAAAAACTCTTGAAGAACACGGCGTTGTTAACATACAAGAAAACGAATATGGTCAAATCAGAGGTGTCGTTAAAAATTTTGTGCTTCAATTTGAACGTTTTGAATCAGATAAGCCGTATCAGGTACTAATCAAACACTTATGTACAGAAAATGCGGATGAAGAATTTGAAAATTTAGCCTCAGAATATGCTGTGAATGTTCAAGAAGAATGCTACAACAATATTGTTGAGAAATTGAACGCTAATAGTATGGAAATAGAAAGTGAAGAAGTTTGTGACGACAACTCAATTGTTATTACTGTAAATTTGGAGTAAACTATGGCAAAGAAAATGAAAATAAGACTTTTACCTAATGGCGAAATTCAAATGGAAACTATCGGTGTAAAAGGCAAAAAGTGTCTGGATTGCGTTGAAATTCTAAAAAAACTCGTTGATGTAAAAGTTACAGACACAAAACTTACACACGAATACTACGAAACCGAAACAGAAATAACAGAAAATGCAGAATTAAGGCTGGACTAAGTTTTAATTGCATAACTTCAGAATTTGTGATATCATTGGTTCGAGAGAGGAGAGAATATTCAATGAGTGAAGGACATTGGATTGTAGAAAAGGTTATAGCAGGGCATAACATGGCTTTCAACATGGATACATTGATTGCAATGTGGGCAGCAATGGGATTTCTGCTAATTGTCTCTTTTATTGCAACTAGAAAATTAACGATATTCCCTACTAAACTTCAATATGTATTTGAAAGTATATTGGGGTATTTTCAAAATCTGGTTACGGGCATGATTCATAAAGACGGGCAAAAACATTTTCCTCTTATCGCATCATTGTTTTTGTTCATTGTTACTGCAAATTTAATGGGACAATTACCATTAAAAATGATTGAACTTAAACACGGTGAAATTGCGTCACCGACTAACGATATAAACTTAACAGCAGGGCTTGCAGTAATTGTTTTGGTATATTACGTTGCAGCAGGTTTGATTAAGAAAAAGCACAAATTCTTGCTTCATGAGTTTTCTTTTGTAGGCATTATTTCAATGTTAGTTGAGATATTAGAATTGTTTACAAGACCGTTAACGCTTGCTTTACGTTTATTCGGTAATATATTAGCAGGAGAAATTCTAATAACGGCGCTCTTGGGACTTTGTGCTTGGGGCTTGCCGTTACCTATAATGTTCTTTGAAATATTGGTTGCATGCGTACAAGCTCTTGTATTTACAATGCTTACGACGGTGTACATAGCAACTGCGGTTAATGATGAACACTAGGTGTTGGTTTACACCTCACCCTAGCCCTCTCCTCAAGGAGAGGAAAAAAGAGAGATAAAGATAAAGAAAAAGGAGAGATAAAAATGGAAGAAGTAAAAACAATTTCTGAAATGGCACAATTAGGTGCAGGTATTGCAATGGGTTTTGGTGCAATCGGTGCAGGACTTGGTATCGGATTTGCAACAAAAGGTTTGATGGACGCAATTTCAAGACAACCTGAAATCGCCGGAAAAGCTGTAGGTTTCTTCTTGGTTGGTGCTGCTCTTGCAGAAGCTTGTGCTATTTACGCATTAGTTATCGCTATGAAACTTTCAGGTATGATGGGCTAGTAGATTCTGCAAAGAGTTATGGCAAGCTAAGTTAGTCTACTTGAAGTTGTTGGTCGCAGGTCAACCTCAAAGTCGGGCAATAGGTGAGATAAATGGAGTTCAACGGAACATTTTTAGTAACAATAATATCGTTTTTAATATTCGTCTTTTTGATGAATAAGATTCTCTATGAGCCGATTGGAAAAATTGTCTCTGAAAGACATAAGTTTATTGACGGGAATTTGCAAACAGCAGATGAAAATAATAAGAAGGCGGAAGATATTTCTAATAAAAAAGAAGAATCTCTTAAAAATGCCAGAAATGACGCGAAGGGCAAATATTCCGATTCAATAAACGAGTTTAAATCACAAAAAGACAGCATTGTTCAAAATGCTCAACACGAAGCGGATGAAGCTCTTTGGTACGCTTGTGAAAACTTGGATAAATTATCCAAAGAAGCAAAGGAAGCTTTGAAAAACAGAATGACAGAGCTTTCTAACGATATTACAGAGAAAATTCTCGGGTACAGAAGTGATGTTCAAGGGTTCGACAACGACACCGTGGACAAAATTCTTTATGAGTAAGGCAGGATAGATAATGGAAAGCGTTAGCGAAATTTTTAATTATATAGGAAGAACGAACATTTTTAACTTCGTAATTTTTCTTTCAATCATCATTTATCTTTGTATAAAACTTGATGTTGTCGGAAAGATTGAATCAGCAAAGAATGGTGTAGTTGAAAATATTGAAAATTCAAAATCTATAAAAGCTGAATCAGAAAGTACTTTGATGACGATTGAAGAGTCGGTTTCTCATTTAAAAGATGAAATTGATGAAATCATCAAAAATTCTGAAGAGAATGCTCGTCTTGTCGGTGAAAAAATCCTTGAAGATGCTCAGGGTGCAGCAGATACAATAAAAGAAAATTGCAAGAAAACTGCTGATTCCAGAGCTAAACTTTTGAAGAATGATATATTGCAAAGAACTTCGTCTGCAGCTGTAGAAGTTGCTAAAAATCACATCATAAATGAGCTTCGTAAGAATCCCGAGTTGCATAATAAGCTAATTGATGAAAGTATTGAAGCTGTAAGCGGTCTGGAGGCATAGGTAAAGAAATGAAGTCAGTTGTAAAATTTAAAGATTCGGAACTTATTGCAAAAAGATGGGCTAGTGCTTTAATGGAATTGGCATTGGAACATGACGGAATTTCTAAAGAAGAAATTTTGGATGACTTGATTGAGGTCAACAAAGTTATTGAAAACTCTAAAGAGTTAGCGGATATTTTGAATAACCCGTCCGTATCCACAGACGAAAAACAGGTTGTACTAACCAAGTTATTTAAAAGCAACGTAATGCCGATTGTTTATAATTTTATAATTTCGCTAAATGCAAAAGGCAGATTAACTATTTTAAGTGCAATTGCAGAAGAATTTAGAAAAGAGTTGGAAAATATTAAAAATATTTTGAGGGTAGAAATTACATCTGCAATAGATTTGAGTGATGACAAGAAGAATGAAATCCGCAATAAGATTGCTGATAAGCTAAAGAAAAATGTTGTTCCTGAATGGAATATTGATTCCGATATTATCGGAGGGCTGATATTTACCATTAATGAAACAATTATTGATAACAGTATCAAACATAAGTTAGAAAATATAAGTAAAACAATTATAAAGGGGTAATTTGAAATGGCAGTAATAAATCCTGATGAGATTAGCTCTATACTGAAAGAAAATATCCGAAATTATGAAGCCAAAGCAGAGGTTTCTAATGTCGGAAGTGTTCTTGAAGTTGGTGATGGCATTGCAAGAATTTACGGGTTGCGCAATGTTATGTCAAACGAGCTTGTAGAATTTGAAGATGGTAAAGGAACTCTTGGTATTACTTTGAACCTTGAAGAGGACAATGTCGGTGTTGTAATTTTGGGTGAATATACTCATATTAAAGAAGGTATGAGCGTAAAAACAACCGGACGTATTGCTTCTGTACCGGTTGGTGATGCATTGATAGGAAGAATTGTTAACCCTACCGGAAGACCGATTGACGGAAAAGGTGAAATTGTTACCGATAAAATTCGTCCAATTGAAAGGGTTGCACCAGGAATCGTTGCAAGAAAATCAGTACATCAACCACTTCAAACAGGTTTAACTGCAATTGACGCATTAACTCCGATTGGTAGAGGTCAGAGAGAATTGATTATCGGTGACAGACAAACCGGTAAGACAGCTATTGCTATTGATACAATTCTTAACCAAAAAGGTGGCGACGTAATTTGTATTTATGTTGCAATTGGTCAAAAGGCTTCTACTGTAGCACAATTGGCAAAAACATTGGAAAAACATGGTGCAATGGAATACTCAATCATTGTATCTGCGACTGCTAATGAACCTGCTCCACTTCAGTATATTGCGCCATTTGCAGGTGTTGCGATTGCTGAAGAATTTATGGAACAAGGTAAACACGTTCTGATTGTTTATGATGACTTAACTAAACACGCACAGGCTTATCGTGCAATGTCATTGTTGTTAAAGAGACCACCTGGACGTGAAGCATATCCTGGTGATGTATTCTATCTTCACTCAAGATTATTGGAAAGAGCCGTAAAACTTTCTGATGAATTAGGTGGAGGCAGCATTACTGCATTGCCTATTATCGAAACGCAAGCGGGTGATGTTTCTGCGTATATTCCGACTAACGTAATTTCTATTACTGACGGTCAAATATTCTTGGAAACAGCTTTATTTAACTCTGGTGTAAGACCGGCTATTAATGCAGGTATTTCCGTATCACGTGTAGGTGGAGCCGCTCAAACAAAAGGTATTAAACAAGTTGCTGGTAAACTTCGTCTTGACTTGGCACAATTCAGAGAATTGGAAGCTTTCGCACAATTCGCTTCCGACTTGGACCCTGCAACAAAGAAACAGCTTTTGAGAGGACAAAAGTTAACAGAAGTATTGAAACAACCTCAATATCGTCCGCTAACAGTAGCACAACAAGTTACAATCTTGTTTGCTGCTAACGAAGGATTCCTTGATGGAGTTGATAACAAGAAAATTAACGAGTTCAAAAATGGTTGGTTTGAACACTTTGAGGCAGCAATGCCGGAATTGGATAAGAAGCTAAATGCAGGTGATAAATTATCTGATGAAGATAAAGTTGCTTTGAAGTCTGAACTTGAAAATTATGTAAAGAGTTTATAATCGAGAGGGGATAATCCCCTCTTTTTAGAGGAGAAAAATTATGAAATGTTATAATCATCACGATAGAGATGCATTCGGCATTTGCAAAGTTTGCGGAAAAGGTTTGTGCTTGGAATGCATGGAACAAAAAGATGATATGGTTGTTTGTGCAGGAAAACATGGCAGAAACATCTTATCTGATTGGGTCTTAAACATTATGTTTATTGCGGTTGCAATTGTTTGTTTTATATCAGCTTTCAAAGATGACTTTGACTGGTTCAAGATCTTACTTGGTATATTTTCTTTGTCTATCGGTATTGATGGTTTTAGAAAAGCTAAAAGAAAGTAATGTTTGAGGTCGCAATTTGCGATATCAAAAAAGGTCGTAGCGGAAGAAGAACTCTCCCTTATGTTTTCACTGAACAAGGGGTAGCGATGCTTTCAAGTGTTCTAAATAGTAATTGGAAAACTATTTTATAGAGCATTGCAAAGACAATAAAACAGATATGAAAGAAATTTATGAAGCGATAGACTTGCTGATGGATAGAACAAAACCGGTGAAAATCGGGTTTTAAAACATCATAACTATGGGGATGGTTGACACCTCACCCCAACCCTCTCCTCAAGGAGAGGGAGAAAGAGAAGAAAAAATGCCAAACTTAAAAGACATTAAAAACAGAATATCAAGCGTACAAAATACAAAAAAAATTACCAAAGCAATGAAAATGGTTGCTGCCGCAAAAGTTAAGCGTGCAGAAAATACAGTAAAAGCGGCACGTCCGTTTTCTGACGAATTATTACATTTGTTCAGAAAAATGCTTGCTACAGTAGGCGAATAC
The DNA here is from genome assembly GCA_964503025.1 of uncultured Vampirovibrio sp. GTDB lineage: Bacteria > Cyanobacteriota > Vampirovibrionia > Gastranaerophilales > Gastranaerophilaceae > CAG-196. The sequence goes on from CAZCZF010000054.1 coordinate 10,083, forward strand.
TCTGTTGCAGGGCTTCATGTACAAAGGGCTCTTGATAACTATCCTGCGTTACTTCAAAAACGTGAAATTAAAACGGAAGGTTTGCTTGTAATAACTTCTAACAAAGGACTTGCAGGTTCATATAATTCAAATATTATAAAAACTGCATTCAAACGTATTGATGAAAATAGGGCAAACGGTATAAAGACAATTATTTATCCGGTTGGACAAAAGGCTGTCTCAGCATTTCGTCATTCAGCAAAAGATTTTGAACTAATAGAAGGTTATATCGGAGTTGCAAATGACCCTACTGCTACCGGTGCAAACCTTATTGCAGAGGATATTGCGGAAAATTTTGTTGCCGGAAAAATTGATAAGATTGATATTATTACAACACATTTTAATAATATGATGTCTTACAATGTTGTATCTTGGGAAGTTTTGCCAGTAAAAGTTGAAAAAGCGGAAGCACATGAACTTGATGCAGTTATGGAATTTGAGCCGTCTGCGAATGCAGTATTGCAACAGCTTGTGCCAATGTATGTTACCAATTCTATATTTCAAGCACTGCTTGAAGCGAACGCAAGTGAATTGGCTTCACGTATGACTGCAATGTCTGCGGCTTCCAATAACGCGGAAGAAATGATTAATACTCTTACAATTGATTATAACAAAGCGCGTCAAGCAGCTATTACGCAAGAGCTTGTTGAAATCGTATCCGGTGCCCAAGGAGTGCAGAGGTAAGGTCGCCAAAAGCCGTTGAGTGAAAAATTTTATATAAAAACCGTTACATAACGATTTCTTTTGCTTGGTGGTTGTTAAGAAGTTGTTTTTCCTTTGATTCAATGTATTTATCAGTTCCGATAAATGCACATATTGAGCCTGCTATACCACCACAAGTATTAAGTATCCATTTCAATGCTGTACTTTTCAGTTTATGAGTGCAGGCGCTGATTAATAAAACACCACCTAGAATTGAGGCGACAAAAGCCGTATTTGAAATTATAGAGACATTTCTATTATTTTTCTTATAGCTTGCAATAAAAGAATCTGCCTTATTTTCAGGAACACTGAAAGATTTTTTAAATTCATTTTTTTTATTACTGATTTCAACCTGAACGTTATTGTTATCAAGACGATTTGTAATTTTTGCGTCAAGTCCCATAAAAACACTCCTTTTCATTTTTGTTAAAACTGCTGAAAATTCAGACTTGCTTTAGTAAATAAAAGATTTACAAAACTTAATATAAATTGATGTTATAATCCGAGTGTTATGAGTAGCATCAACCATAAATATCCCATACTGGAGTGTTTTGATACATACCCTGAATACGGAGACAAAAATTATTCTGTCAAGAATGGCTTTTTAGCGAAACGTAATAAGGCTTGGCAACGTCGAGTTAACCCAAATGACAGACTAAAATCCGGAATCGGAGCTGTTGCCGGAACTCTTGCAGGAACAATCTATTTAAAAAACAAACAAAATGTCAAAGGTCTATTAAGTGTAAAATATGGACTTGGTGATATGGTTTTGCTTTCAGGTGCTTCTATCGTTGGCGGTGTTGGGCTTGGTATGCTCGGAGAAGATAAACAAACAAGAAATAACAAATTTAAAGAAGGTTTTTTTCAGTTTTTAAATGCCTCTCTTCCTGCGTGGGTTGTTGCAGGTGCGATAAAACTTTGTGAAACAAGCAAAAATTTTAATAATATTCCAGGGAAAATAATGTCCTCAATAGGAGGTTTAGTAGTCGGAATGTATGGAGCAGCCGCATTAGCCAATGTAATCAGCGACCCGCAAGATAAATATCCGGATAGAAAATTGAACTTAACCGATTGTCTTGTAAATATAGATGACGCAATTGGAGTATTGGTTCTTTCCAAATTCCCGCTTGTTGACAAACTACAAGTTGAAAAGTTATTACCGTTCGTGTACGCGTACTGCGGATATAGAGCCGGAAAGAGTAACTAAAAAGATTTATATAGTAACAACGCGGCGGCAAAACCTTCGGTTTTGCC
>CAZCZF010000055.1:0-11996 GCA_964503025.1 uncultured Vampirovibrio sp.
TTTATTACCTCAACCACAAACACTATGTCTAATTTTGTCGGCTATTCAGGATGACTTTTTGATAAAACGCAGTAAGCATAGAAAATATTTAATACCTCTTATTCCCTTATTACCCTATTCCCTTATTCCCTTTTCTCAGTAGTCTCATGCAAAACCCATACCTTTCCCCCTTTGCCCCTTGGATTGCGTTGCAAATGTGCGTAATTATCAAAGGCGGGGTTACTAATATGTGTTGAACTAGGACAAACACTTGATTTATGAATTTTGCGATTTATAATGGGATTATGGTGAGACTTAAGTCTCCACGTTTTATCGGGATGTAGCAAGGACTCCACGGAAAACGATTGAGTATCGTTTGGAGTGGAGGGAGGCGAGTCAATAAGCGAATGCTTAGTGCGAGCCGTATAAAGATTGACCAAGCTGCGACCTGAATTTGAAAATTGAATATTTATTATCGGGATGTAGCCAGATTGACTCTGCCGACGAGGAGGTGACTCAATGTCACGTCCGAGGAGAGGTAGCACCGTAGGTGCGCTACAAACTGATATGTTAGCTTTGTCGGGATGTAGCGCAGCTTGGTAGCGCACCGTGTTCGGGTCGCGGGGGTCGCAAGTTCGAATCTTGTCATCCCGATTTTATTTTACTTATTTCTACTTCGTTTCGGACAAGATTCGAACTTCTATATCTCTATTTTTCGAGCTATTCTCCCTCTCGGTCGAATTACGCTCAAAAAGTCTTGTCATCCCTGTATGTGTCAAGCAATTCCTATTCATTTTGCAACACATTTGCAAAACTTATATAAATTGGCTTTAAATAAAATCATGCTCTATACAAAACATCTCAAAAAATATTTTGCTATTCTAATTCAAGCCTAATTGATTTCTATAAAAACCGTTGCTTGCAATTTTTTGTTCTACAAGATTGTTATTAGCGTCAGACGCTAGGTACAAACCGCTTAATTTATCCAATCTTCTTGTTAATCTGCTGTCAGGATAAGCTTTAGAAGCTACTTTTACTCTTGTCCAACAAGCTGCTTCTTTAGATGTAGCAAGAGTTTCTTCTTCTAAATCTGCGCTATAGCCTGTGTGGTAGCTTTCATGAGCGATTAGACATGCAATTTGTTCAGCAGGAGCGTTTCTATAAATAGAATTGATTAAAATAACTCTTGTACCGAAAGAATTGTATGTGCTTACTGCATAAGCATTCTTACTGTTTGCAACCATAGCTAAATCATCAAATTTTATTCTCATGCCATATCTTTGAAGATTTCTGAACACGTCTTGTTCACCTGCTTGTTCCAATACTCTCATTGCAGCAACAATTTTTGCATCAGTTGAAAAATCAGTTACTCTATAAGCAAATACTTGACCAACACTTAAAAACATAAACGCAAAAAACAACAATACAACTTTTTTCATTTTTATCACCCCTAAACGGTTCGCTTTTTCCTATGTGAGTGTTTACGGCTCATTTAAGGATTTCTTTAGCGTTTACAATGAGTTTGTTACATAACGTTACAAAAGAGAGCAAAATTAATACGTATATAGGGCTAAAATCCGCTCATTGCCTGAATGGTTATTCCAAAAACAAAGTTTTAAGATATAATAAGAAGAGATAAACTACATGGACATAATTTTACATTTCTTTACAATTGGAGGATTTTATGAATAAAGCAGCAAAAATCGGCATGATAATTGGGAGTATAATCGGTACTGCGTATATTGTTTTTTTAGCTGCACCGTTGATTTTAAACCCGATAATCAATAGCTATTCACCTCAAATTAAAAATATCATCCATGATTTTACAGGTTTGGAATCTGAATTAGAAAATGTAAAATTGGTTACGACTCCAAAATTAACAGCAGGTTTAAAAGTCGAAAAATTTGCACTTTTAGAACCGACTAATTCGGAAATTTTTTCGGCAAATGATTTTCAAGTTAAAATGTCTTTGCTCCCGATTTTTGCAAGAAAAATAAAAATTGACGCAATACAATTAAAAAATGCAAGAGCAAATATTTTGATTGATAAAGACGGAATACTCGCAATCGAAAAATATTTTCCGAAAAACGAAACTCCAGCACTTTCTACAGGGGAGGAAACGACAAATTCAGTTAGCCGATTGCCAATGGGATTAAAGCTAAGTAATCATTTGCCTGACATCAAGATTGGCGGATATGATATTACAATTACTGACGGAGTCGATAAATATACGTTAATCGGTGACAAAACAGAAATTACTGATTTTGTTTTTAATAAAAGCATAAAAGTTAAAGCTTCCGGTAAAGCTGTTTTGAAGAATAGAGAACAGTTTAATTATGATGTAAAAATATTGAACAAAATCATGCCGGAAATTGAATTGGATGAATTTGTGTTCAATCCGCCACAAGAGGAAGAAAAACCGAAAACAGAAACTGCACAATTGGATATTATAAAAATTTTGCAAGGAATTTATGACAACAACCTTAGCTGTAATGCTGTGGCTGATTTAGTAATTGCGAAAGAAGGAGTGGTTGGTGATGTTAATTTAACTAATTTATCAATTATAAATTTACCGCCAAGTAATGCAAAATTTAAGTTTAAAAATCATAGTTTGAAAATTGATTCAGATATTTATACTGCAAACAATGAAGTTTCAACAATAAACGGACTTTTGAAAAACGGAAAAAATCCAAGCATTGATTTGAATTTGAAATCAAATGTAGAAATTGCAAACATTTTACAAATAGTTAAAAAGATTGCAACAATTTTCGGCATTCAAGATTTGCAAACACTCACTGCAAATGGAAAATTGAACGCGGATTTTAATATCAAATCTAATCTAAAAACAGTCAAATCAAACGGCTACTTGCAAGTTCCACAAGCAAATGTTTATTACGGACTTTACAAAATCGGAATAGATAATATTAATGCGGATGTAAAACTTGATAATAACAATGTTAACATTCAAAATATTGGTTTTTCTATACTGAATCAACCGCTGAAACTTTATGGAACGATTACAAGCGACGCAGTCAGTGATTTGCATTTGGTTGCAAACCAGCTAAGCCTGAAAGGACTTATTGTTGCAGCAGGACAGGCTGTTATATTAAAAGAAAATCAAGTTAATTCCGGTACGGTTTCTATGAAAGCCGATATTCAAGGAAAGCTCGATAAAATTAATCCTGTAGTTAAAATCAATTTGGATAATATCAATATTAAAAATATTCCGACATCAATTTCTTTAGTCGCTCCAAAAACCGTTGTAGAAGCTGATATGAATGAAATTGTTGTTCAGGATTCATCTGTAAAGGTAGAAAAAATTAATGCAAATGTTTCAGGAAAGATTAAAGATTATTTAACTGAAAAAATCGGACTCGATTTTATTACATCAGGAGATATAAAATCAACACTAAAAGGTAGTGTTAATGCGCAAAAACAGACATTAAACCTAAATTTTGCAACAAAAGAAGATTCAACAATAATTATTCCAATGTTTGATAAATCAAAATTAACCTTTACCGGAAATGTTGGAATAACAGGAAACATAATGAATCCGATTTTGAAAGGAGTCGTAAATGTTTCTTCGCTTAATATTCCGGAAATTCCTGTAACAATGGAAAATTTGAGTGCGAATTTAAACGGTATAATACTTAACGGTAACGGAAGCGTTAAAAAATTCACTTCCGGCGGTATTGTGGCAGAAAATTTAACCTCAGATTTTTATTTGAAAGGAGAAGAGTTTTATCTAAATAATCTTAAGGGTGACGCTTTTGATGGCAAAGTTAAAGGAAATATTATTTATAACATGATGAATGCCAAAGCAAATATCAATTTTACCGGAGAAAGCTTGAATGCTGAAAAAGCAGTATATGGCGCAATCGGAATTAAGAACGCGATTTCCGGAACTCTCGGATTTGATACAAAACTTAATTTGATTGTTGCGGATTATAATGAAATGATGAAATCGTTAAAAGGTGAATTGGCATTTAGCATTAAAAACGGCTCATTCGGATCAATCGGACGTTTGGATAAAATGCTTCAAGCAAATAACATAATGACAAACAGCATTTTAAAAACAACGACAAGTACTTTGATTAATGGAGTAGGACTTGCTGATACCGCAAAATTTGAGTATTTGGACGGCAATTTGAATTTTGCAAACGGATGGGCGGAATTAAAACCGATTAAAAGTAGCGGAGAAACGCTCGCATATTATATTACAGGAAAATATAACCTTATAAATGGCACTGCCAATATCAATTTGCTTGGCAGATTGGACGCTCAAATTGTAGCAAAACTTGGTATTGTAGGTGAACTTAGCGCGGAAAAACTTTTCGCATATATTCCGAAGTTTGGAAATACTACGGCAAATATTGTGAATGCGCTTACTTCCGACCCGAAGAACGAAAAAACTGAATTAATCCCTGCGCTAACAAGCGGAAGTACAAATTACAAAGACTTTAAAGTAAGTTTGAATGGTGGTTTGGAAAGTACAAGTTCGGTTAAATCATTCAAATGGTTAACTAAGGTTGATATGAGTGCGATTGAGACAAAATCAACCTCGGAAGCGCTGAAAGAATTAAAAACTTCTGTCAGTACGGATTATAAAAACACCGTAGATAGTGTGAAAGAAGCGATTACGACATCAAAAGAAGAATTGAAAAATACACGCGAACAACTTAAAAACAGCGCCGAAGAGTTGAAGAATTTATTTAGAAAAAAATCTTCAGCTGAGTGATTCAAATTGTAACAATTATTTATGATTGGAAAGTTTATATTATTGGTAATATAAAAGGAACTGAGCACAATTCTCAAACAAGCCATGCCTAGTGTAATTAGGCTTGATATTTATAATTTAATAAGTTATAATGGTAATGTACTCTTGCTCAATATGAGATAGGGCATAAGCCTGCTTGACAGGTTCCCTTAGTACAGAAGCAAGTAAGTGTATACTTTATGTATACACTTTTTTAGTGTAAAATTATTATATGATTGAAAAATATTATTTTGAATTTTCCAAAATGTATTGTCGTTTAATGCGATTAGAAATGCAGATGAAACAGAAATTGATTTCATCTCTGCTCTCATATTATAAAGATGATGTGATTACAGAATTTCAAAAATTCTTTTATAATAAAGATCGCTTGGCAAGATATAATCATAAAACCGGCAATTCTTTTCTGGCTATTTTAAAAAATCCACAAATACAAAATGAATCACAAAAATTTATTAAACTTGTGAACATTATGTATCTTTCTGATATTTTATTTCTATGTTTGTGTTGTAAACAATTCAGAAAACCAGAAATTATCAGTAATTTTTATCATAAAATTCCTGAAAAATATGGACCATTATTAAATAGCAGGAATATTCTGTTAGAATTGAGAAATGCAATTGCTCATTATAATTTTAGGGATTTTGAACAGAATAGAGACAAATATATAGCAGCTTTAACACTCTTTGAAAGTTGTATGGAAAGAAACATAAGAGGATTTAAAGAGTTTCCAAAATTTGCAAGCCAACCATCTATAAAAATGATTTTACTTGCAATAAAAGATGTGCGACCGGATTTGTTTTGCATAGACCCTAATAAAGATGATGAAATGGAGTATTTTTATAATAAACATAGGATTTTATTGGATTTATGTGATGATATAGCATTGTATAATGGCTATACTCCTAATGAACTACCTTCTCCTTGGACAGTTTTAAGACAAATGTACTCTATCAACCATGATGGCAAATCTAATAAACAAAAAGATATGGATATTTATAACTTGCCTTTGTTTAGTGAATTATATACACGCGAACAACTTAAAAACAGCGCTGAAGAGTTGAAGAATTTGTTTAGAAAAAAATCTTCAGCTGAGTGATTCAAATTGAATTAGCCCAAGAAATAATTTTATTCTCAAAAGGCTGGATTGCCACGGGCTAAAGCCCTCGCAATGACTGAAAACCGAAAGTCTACGCGTTAACATAGAAAATATTAAAAACCTCTTATTCCCTTTTTTTCATCGTCATCCTGAATAGCCGACAGAATTAAACATAGTTTTTGTGGTTGAGATAATAAATAAGGCGTATTTCAGGATCTTACCAACTTGGCATGATACTAATGTTTTGGTCAGATCCTGAACAGCTTGAAAATTACGGACTTACATCCTTATTTTCTACGCTTTCAGGATGACAGGTTTATTTAATACCTCTTATCCCCTTATTACCCTATTCCCTTATTCACTTTTTAACAATCCCCCGCCCATTTACCTTTTTCCATCAGGGTTTCAACAATAATCCAGTCGGTCTCTTCGTCGATTTCATAAGCGGTGTATGAAGGTAATTCGTATGCTGCAATTTTTCCGGATAGTCTGCATTTGTCACGTACAATGTTTCCGACAGAATTGATGTAGCAAGCTCCGTTTTCTGCAATCAGACCTTCAAACTCTTGTCTGCGTGGGCGGTTGCGGTAATCATAATTGACCGGCATGACATATCTATTATTGGATATATTAGATGAATTTGCGGTTTCATTGCTATCAATAGAATGTTTATCTGTTTGTACAAGACACCAGTGGAATTGTTTTTCTACAACTCCGGTAAACATAGAATCTGCATCATTTTTCACAAAGTTCTTATACATTCCGTCAATATGTTCAGACTTAAGCATTGGAGATGTTGCTTGAATCAAGAAAAACAAATCCTCATCTTTTAAATTCGATTTTTCAATATACTCAAGCATAACACTTTCGGTTGAAGCGGTGTCAGAAGCATTTTGTGGGTCTCGGTCATAAACCTCGAGCTTTGATAAACCAAATCCTAAAACCGTTTCTTTAATCTCGCTACTATCGGTTGCAATAATGACTTTATCAATGCATTCTGCGTCATTAGCCGCATTTGCGGTCCACCAAACAAGCGGTTTGCCGTTTAAGATTTTTATATTCTTAAGCGGAATAGATTTGCTTCCGCCTCTAACAGGTATGAATGCTATGTTCATTCTTTTCCTCCAAAATCCTCACCATATCGTACAAAACCTGATTGTACGGAGTTGCGATTCCTAGTTCTTTTCCCAGTCGTATTATTTCACCTGCAAAAATATCAACCTCAGTTTTTCTTCCGGCAAGGATATCTTGGTGCATTGAAGTTTTGCCTTCGTCGCACATTTTAGAAAGTGCAATCAGTGCGTCAGTTTCAAGGTTTTCAAGGTTTTTTATACCCTTAATTTCTGCAACGGAGCGCACTTCTGCTATAAGTTTTTTAGCAAACTCAATAAATTGTTGATTTTGTTTAAGTTCACCAAACGTCATATTCAAAATTGCAGAAGTCTGATTGGAAAAAATATTCATCGTGAATTTTAACCACAGGGCATAATCTATGTCTTTCGGGTTTGAATAATTAATTTCGCATTCTTCAAAAATTTTAGCAAGTTCATCATCTTTTTCAACCACAATTTCTCCGACACCATCTTGCGTTACAAAGTTGCCGTTTCTTACTGCGCTATGTCCTATAAAGTATGATTTTAGAACTTTTGCGGCAGGATATTTTTGTTTAATTTTTTCTTCTGAAGAAATCCCGTTAAGAAGAGAAACGATTATTGTATCTTTTTTGACAAAATTCTTTATTTGAGCAATTGCTGAATCTAAACCGGAAGCTTTTGTCGCAATAATTATCAAATCCGCATCAAAACTATCTTCCGGCAAAATATATTCAAAATCTTGTTCTATATTGTTTAAACGAGGTTTGCATTTTGTATAACGTGCATGTCTATCTGAGTCAACAAGAATGCGCAAATTGCATTTGTTTTTAAATTTTACTCCGTACGTAAGCCCTACAGCTCCAAGACCACAAATAATAATATTTTTCATATATATATTATACACAAATAATTTCAAATTCAAAAAATCATTCAAATAACGTAAGGTTTATTATAGAATATAGATATGGCATCAGAACTTCTTTTTGAATTTGATAAATCATTTAACCTTCCAATTGTTGGAACGGATGAAGCTGGGCGCGGTCCTGGGGCAGGAGGTGTTTTTGCTGCCGCAGTCAGATTTGAAAAGGTTACTGATGGTTTGATTAAAGATTTAGCAATTTTGAACGACTCCAAAAAACTTACACCCAAAAAGCGCGAATCGATTTTTGATGTAATAAAGAATAGTACGCTTAATAAAATTGTTTGCGTTGAAGTTGAAGAGATTGAAAAAATTAATATTCTGAATGCTTCTTTAAAAGCAATGAATTTAGCGTGTTCCGGAGTTATTGAAGATGGAATTACAAGTGAGCTGATATCTAACCACGATTCTCACCTAGAGGAGAAAGAACGAAAAAAAATTCTTGTTCTTGTTGATGGTAACAAATTGATTAAAAATTTTGAATACGAACAACAATTTGTAATCAAAGGTGATTCAAAATCTGCTTCAATCGCTGCTGCAAGCATTTTAGCAAAAGTTAGTCGTGACAGATATATGGCAAGATTGCATGAGGAATTTCCTATGTATAATTGGATTAAAAATGCGGGGTATTTAACAAAAGAACATCTTGATGCAATCGACAAATACGGCACATGCAAATATCATCGTTTGTCATTTTTGAAAAAGCATTTTTCTAAATAAGAATTTCTTGAGAAGGCGGCATGCTGTTTTACAGCATGCCGCCTTCTGATTTTATTTTAAGTTAAAGTTTTTATTTTCTAACAATCCTTATTGCACTGTCAGGACAAGTCATTTCGCATTGTCCGCAAGCAATACAGATTTCAGGATCAGGTACAACAGCCGGTGTTTGGTACAAACCAACCTCTTTTGACCATTGCAAACATTTTTTACCGGCTTTGTTCATCGGGCATTTTGCAATACAAAGTCCACAACCTTTACACAAATCTGTATAAACGTAATAATCGGCTTTGCCTTTACCAACGCCTTCAACTTTATATCCTCTATATTCTTTTTCTGTCATTTTGGTATCCTTTCTTTTTCGGGGTAATAAGATAATAAGGTAATAAGGCAATAGGGGAATAAGGGAATAAGATGTATTAAATATTTTCTTTGTATAACGCATTAAAATAATAATATTTTTATAACTTCTTATTACCTCATTCCCTTTGTTCATCAACACTTAACAACCAGTCCCATGCCTCTTTCAAGCGCTTTATAATTCAATTCTCTGAGCTCAGGTTTTGCATCAAATTTTTTACCCAATGCCATTTCCATCGCATTTTTGATATCGCTCAATTCAAGAACTTTTGTTGCTTCAAGAAGAGTTCCGAGAATAATTATGTTGAAAACTCTTGAACTCAATTCCTCGTTTGCAATTCTGTTTGCGTCAATACCGATTACTTTTTTGCAAACACATTTTGGCTCATGTGTACAAACAGAAGTATCATAAACAATCGTTGAATTTTCGTCTACATAAGCTTCACATCTGTCTAAAGCTCTATCTGAAAGCATAATAACAATGTCGCCTTTAGCAAATCTCGGCTCGCCGATTTGTTCATCAGCAATTTGGCAAAAAGCGATTGAAACACCACCCCTTTGTTCCACACCAAAATTCGGAATATATAAAACTTGCTTGCCTGCTTCATAGCCTGCTTCCACAAGAATCTTAGCTATTGATTGAACACCTTGTCCGCCTTCTCCGGCTAAAACTATTTTTGTTCTCGACATATTACACCTCCTCCGGAATCAGAAATTCCTTCACTTCAAAAAATTCTTCCATTTGTTGTAATCTGCCAAATGTATCGACATTATTTGTTCTCCAGTTTAAAGGACAAATTGAAAGAACTTCAACAAACGAAAAACCGCCATTTTCAACATTCTTAAGCGCTTTCACGAATGTTTGTTTTAGTTTCATCATATTTGAAACAGAAGAACGTGCAACAAAAGATTTTGAAGAATCAGCAATTGCAGCAACCATTTCTGCTGCTTTTGCAGGTTTACCTGTTACTGAACAATCACGTCCGTATGGAGTTGTTTCTGTTTTCTGCCCAGGCATTGTTGTTGGTGACATTTGACCACCCGTCATGCCGTAATTTGTATTATTTACAACAACAATCATCATCTTTTCGCCACGAACAGCAGCATTCACAAGGTGTTGCGCGCCAATTGCAAGTCCACCTCCATCACCCATATAAGCAATTCCGACTGCTTCAGGATTGGCTCTGGTGAAACCATAAATTACCGGAGTCGTTCTTCCATGGTGTGTTTGAACTGTGTCTAAATCCATATAATTCCATGCCAGAAGCGAACAACCGATATCGCATCCGAAAACAGTTTTTTGCTGAATACCTAATTCATCAATCGCTTTTGCCAACGCTTTCAATGTTATACCATGACCGCAACCGGGGCAAAATTTACTTGCTCCGACTTCCGCATTTTGCGCTTTTGGTAAATTTGGTGGTATATTTAAAATTTCTGACATTTTTATCTCCTTTTTGGGAAGGTAATAAGGCAATAGGGGAATAAGATGTATTAAATATTTTCTTTGTATAACGCGTTAAAACAATAATATTTTATTAAATTCTTATTCCCTTATTTTCCCTATTCCCTTATTACCTCACATTAACAATTTCTTTCACCTTACTAACTATATCATCACCCGTAACACCAACGCCCATTTTAAATAGAGTTGAATACGGAGTTGTAAGCCCATAAAGTTTTTCAAGCACCATTTGTGCAAGCTGACCGTTTGCAGATTCAGTAAATAAAATATGTTTAGCTCTGGAAACAGCCGCTCTCAAAGGTTTTACAGCCAATGGTCTTATTGTAATCGGTCTGAACAAACCGGCTTTAATACCTTGTTTTCTGAGCTCATCAATAGCAGTTCTTGCAGAACGAGCAACGATGCCATGTGCTATAACAAGAATTTCAGCATCATCAGCTTTGTACTCTTCATACTCTTCAATTTCTTCTGACATTTTTTCGTAGTCAGCCTTATAGCCCTCAAGAACTTCCATAAGCTCTTCTTCCATGTTGTAAGTATTTCTTAAGTGAGCAGATTTTCTGTCAACTCCGATTTCGCCTTCTCCAAGCAAAGCTTTTTCCGTAGGCACCATAGTAATGCCACGAGAAGCAGGGTCATAAAGAGTTACAGGTTCTCTCATTTTTCCTTGATAGCCGTCTGCCAATACATAAGTTGGGAATCTGTATTTCCAAGCAGTATTGAAAGCTTTAATCATGTAGTCATACAAGTCTTGGTGACCCGCCGTAGAGTATACAACTCTATAGCCTTCACCATTTCCGCCAAAACAAGTTAATCTTGTTTCTTGTTGTGCATAAATTACCGTAGCCGTGGAAGGTCCGCCTCTCTGCATAACCGCACACACAAAAGGTATTCTCATCATTTCAGCCATTGATTGTGCGTCTTGCATAATTACATTTCCGGGTCCTGCCGTTGCCGTAAACGCTCTTTTACCAGCTAAAATACCGCCAATCGTTGAAAATCCTGCTGATATTTCGTCTTCTGTCTGCAAAAATCCAGCTTCTGTTTTTGGAAGAAGCTTACACCAAGTGTGCATAATTTCGTTTTGCGGTGTAATTGGATATCCGTACATAAACTCAGCTTCTGCTGAATTTGCTGCATAAGCCAGTACTTCATTTCCGGTTAAAAACATCTTTGTGTCTTCTTTAATAAGTTTGTTTACCATACTTAATAACCTTCCTAAAAATCTACATTAACATTTTACTACAATATTCTTATTATGTTAAATCTTAAATTTTCGTCATCGTTATCGTTTTTGCTTCGCATACACAGAGGGAGGGAAGGGGTAATGGTATTGTTAAAAAGGGAACAAGGGAATAGGGTAATAAGGAAATAAGAGGTATTAGTTTTTTGTCATTGCGAGAAAAACGCAGTTTTTCGTGGCAATCCAGTCTTTTTCCCTCTCCTTAGAGGAGAGGGGTAGGGTGAGGTGTCAATGGGGGTAAATGTTTGAGTTTGGTGTGAGATTACTGAAAAAGGGAACAAGGGATTAAGAGGTATTAAATAAACCCGTCATCCTGAAAGCGTAGAAAATAAGGATGTAAATCCGT
>CAZCZF010000056.1:0-11750 GCA_964503025.1 uncultured Vampirovibrio sp.
GTATAACCCTTAAGATTTTTAAAATGTAATGAATTCAAGAAGCAATCGCAACATTATAAAGTTGAAAAACTTGTTTAGATGTCATATAATTAAGAATTTTCATCGGTCTGTTGTTAATCCAGTTTTCAACATACGCAATTTCTTCTTCTGATATTGTATCAAAATCTGTTCTCTTTGGGAAGAATCTTCTTATTAATCCATTGATATTTTCTACCGTTCCTTTCTCATAGCTTGCGTATGGCTTACAAAAATATGATTTAATGTTAAGCATTTTGTTATTTTTTTCGTGTTGTGTGAACTCACATCCATTATCATATGTTGCGATTGCTTCTTGAATTCGTTACCCATGTTTTCACATTTTATCACTTCTTTTTCATTACTGTTCAATATAATATCATTCTGCAACCTCATATAAATTTCAACATGTTTATAGACATTTAAAAAATTATCCTTAAAACTATACAAATGACCAATTTTTATAGTTTTTAAAAAACGGAATAATCAGTCTATGAAAAAAGTTTTGAGCATATTAATATTAATGATTTTTGCAATGCCGTCTCTATGTGCTACGACTTTTCAAGGTGGTGTAGCAGAACAGGGAAGCGGAAATTCCAGCAGAATTATAGACCGACAAACCGGCGAAGGAGTCGGAGGAGCGAAGATAAGTTTACCGAAACAAAATTATTCCACCAAAACTGATTCCAGCGGATATTTTGAACTCGACACCCAGATAAACGGTCCAAGTATCATGTCAGTACAAAAAGAAAATTATAAGCCGTTTTCAATGACAGTTAATGATAAAACATTGAGTGCACCAATTGTTGTCGGAATAGAAAAATCTAACGCTTCGGACTTAGCTCTTGACGCTAACATGTACCATCTGGGCGATGACAGCTATTCGGATTTGTCTGCAAATGCAGGAGAGTTTAGAATGCAGGCAATAGGTCCTTTTTATACCAAAAGGTTTATTCTCAAAAATTTGAACCTTTCAAAGCCCGTTTATTTGGTAATTGGCTCTATAATCGGAATTGATACGGCAATGGCACGTTCAATAGGACAAAATAAAATACCTAATGCGTTTGCTTCACCTCCCGAAGTATATTTTAACGGCAATAAAATTTCCGAAATTCAAGTTAATGGGGATGGACAAAAAATAAAACTGCCCTCTAATTTAATCAGAAAAAATCAGGTCAACGAAATTACAATAAAAACAGGAAGAAATCTTATGCAAACAGCTTATGTTGATTATGACGACATCGAGTTTATGAATTTGATTATCGAAAACTCGCAATAATGACGAAAAGTTGATTTTTTAAAAGTATTCATTAAATAAATATCGTACATTTGTACGATATTTTTGTAAAACGGTAAAGAACCACAGATAAAATCCGATATCATTAAAGGAAGGACGGTTTATATTGTTTAACACACTGAATACAGTACGCCCTCGCCCATATCCACAGGGCAGAACAGGCAGTTATAACGCAGGAAGTGACGGTGCTGATAAGGACGGTCATAACGGTAATGCTCAAGATCAACAGCAACAGCGTCAACAACAAACAATTGCTCGTGGCAGGGCAGAGGATGTTCAACAAGGACAGACAATTCCTTCGCGTCAGGCAATATACTCTCCTGCTTCAAATGCATACCCTGCTTCATACCCGCAAAGACAAACGTATCAAGTACAAACCCCTCCTCCAATAAGATACGACCAACATCAGATTAATCCGATGCAATATCAAGCTGCCCAAGCAGGTTATCAACCAATTGACGCATCAGCACCTGCTTCTCCGGCAATGTCAGAGCCACGAAGAAGCAATAAGGTTAATATTGCACAGATTTTAAAAGATTTCAGAAACACCATTAAAGCTATTGCAACTCCACCGGAAATTGAAGAGCAGGTAAATCATTACCTGCAAATCGTTGAACAACAGGTGAGAGAGCCACAACCACAAGTAAATTTAATACAAAGCAATCTGAAAATCGCAGCTTCAATGCTTGATAAATACATTTCAGATACTTTGAATAAAGACTCAAAAGTTGTACAAAATTGGCTTGATGCACTGTTTTTACAAAGAATTAACTACAGCTACAATGAGGCAGAAGTAAATCCGAATTTTTTAGTAAAATTCCCTGAAAATAAACAGGAAGAAAAAGTCGCAGAAGCTCCTCAAGAAGTTGAACCGATCCACCAAACCGTACAAAAAACAGAAACTCCTGTTGTTGAATCAACCACAAATGAAGTAATTGAAATTGAGCCGGAAGAATTAACGCTTGAAGAAGAGTTTATTCAAGCAAAACAAACAATATCTAAAAAACCAAATATAACCATCATTCCACAAGACACAAAACTGAAATCTTTGTTTGTAGAAGCAAAAAAACAAGCTTTTGCAAACAATCCTCAACGTGCAATGAAAATGTTTAAAGAAGCGTTTTCCAGAGCAGCTGAGCTTAATGATAATGAAACTCAATCAAGAATTTGTCTCGAAATAGGCAAAATCTATGATGATAACGACCATTTCGTCCAAGCTTTGAATAGCTATAACAAATCATTGCAATATACAACTGACGTAGATGTAAAATCAAGAGCACATTTTTCTATGGCACAAATTTACGATGATGTAAATGAAATTGTGCCTGCACTTAAGCACTATATGACATCAATTTCTTATGCCGGCAAGTCAGATGATTTAATCGGTCAATCTGATTCGTTAACAAGAATGGCAAATATTTTCACAGATAAATATGATGAAAATGCGTTTGAATATTATGATGTTGCTAAAAAACTTATTGAACAAACAACTGATTGTTCAATGAAAGGTTATGTTTTGAGTAATACGGCTGACGCTTGCGTACAATTCAAAAAAGGTGATAAAGCTCTTAAATATTATGCGGAAGCAGTAAAAAATTATGAGCAATCCAATTCAGTAGAAGATGTTGCACAAAACTACAAAGCTGCAGCGCAATTGATGATTGAATTTAACAGTCCAAACAAAGCAAAATCACTGCTTAAAAAAGCACTTGTCAATGCCGTTAAAACAACAAATGAAGATTTAATTGCGGAAGTAAACGCACTTCTTGCTTCAGTAGAAAACGCTTAAAAGCTAGATTGCTTCGGGGGTAAATGGATTGGTAAAAAGTGAATAAGTAAATAGGTTAATAAGTAAATAAGAGGTTTTAAATATTTTCTATGTTTAACGTGTTTTATGTAAACAATATTTATAACAACTTATTCACTTATTTACTTAATCACCTATTCACTGGCAATTCATTTTCCATACGGTAAAAGAACTGGATTGCTTCGCATACGCTCGCAATGACTGAATTTGAGACTACCAATTTTGTCTCATTGCAAGAGTTAATGAATAGGCTTTGCGTAAATGCAACACATTCGCGTAGTTAAATAAAAAGAATAAGGCAAAGCCAAAAGGCTTTGCCTTATTCACTACTATACAAAATTTGTCCTTATGCTCTATCTTTAATCTCTTTCAAGATATTTTCAACAAACTCGTCCACACCAACTGTTCCAACTTGACCTACGCCACGTTTACGAACAGCTACTGCGTTTGCTTCGATTTCCTTATCACCGATTACACAAACATAAGGAATTTTCTTATCTTGCAAACTTTCTCTAATCTTGTAATTCATAGATTCAGAGCGATCATCAAGTTTTACTCTTATGCCTGCTGCACGCATTCTCTTGTAAACAGCTTCTGCAAAATCAATATGTTTTTCGTTACTGATAGGAACGATTGCAACTTGAGTTGGAGCCAACCAAGTTGGGAATGCACCCGCATAGTGCTCAATCAAAATGCCGTGGAATCTTTCCATTGAACCGAAGATTACTCTGTGAAGCATAATAGGAGTTTTCATAGAGCCGTCTTTGTCTTGATACTTGATATCAAATCTTGCAGGAAGGTTGAAATCCAACTGAATTGTAGCACATTGCCAAGTTCTGCCAAGAGCATCTTTAACCTTGAAGTCAATTTTTGGACCGTAGAATGCGCCATCACCTTCGTTGATGTCGTATTTCATGCCACGTCTGTCCATAGCTTCTTTCAAACCTGCTTCTGCTCTATCCCAGTTTTCAAGTTCACCAACATAGCTTTCAGGACGAGTTGAAAGTTCAACTTCAAATTCCATCTTGAAGATTGCCATTGTGTCAGCTACAAAATCAATAATCTCATTGATTTCATCAACCAATTGTTCCGGTGTACAGAAAATGTGAGCATCGTCTTGAGTAAAGCCTTGAACACGAGTTAAGCCTGACAAAGCACCTGATTTTTCTTTTCTGTAAACAGTTCCAAGCTCAGCCATTCTTAATGGTAATGAACGATATGAATATCTGTTTGCTTGGTAAATCATAATGTGGAACGGACAGTTCATAGGCTTAATTACAAATTGTTCGTCAGATTCATCGTCTTTTTGTACAAAGAACATGTTTTCTTTGTAATGATCCATGTGACCTGAAATTTCCCACAATTTTGATTTTGCAATTTGCGGAGTGTGAACTGTAACATAACCACGTTTTCTGTGCTCACTTCTCCAGTAGTTTTCGATTTCTTCTCTTACAATTGCGAGATTTGGATGCCATAAAACTAAGCCGCCACCAACTTCTTCACGAGTTGAGAACAAATCTAATTGCGTACCCAATTTTCTATGATCACGTTTTTCAGCTTCTTCAATAAATGTTAAATATGCTTGTAAATCTTCTTTGTTCCAATATGCAGTTGCATAAATTCTTTGAAGCATTTTGTTCTTTTCGTTACCGCGCCAGTAAGCACCTGCAACTTTAAGAAGCTTGATGGCGTTACCTTTTATATAAGATGTGTTAGGAATATGAGGTCCTGCACACAAATCGTTAAACAAAACATTTCCATCTTTGTCTTTAGTTAAGTACAAAGTTGGTTTGTCATTTCTGTGTTCTTCTAATAATTCTGCTTTGTAAATCTCGCCTTCTGACTTAAATTCGGAGATTTTTGCATCAACATCCTCAACTTCATACTTTTCAAAAGTTAAGTTCTGTTTGATAATGTTTTTCATTTCTTCTTCGATTTTTACTAAATCCTCTTGCGTAAACGCGTGACCGTCAGTCAGGTCAAAATCGTAGTAAAAACCATCCGCTGTAGCCGGTCCGATAGCTAACTTTGCATTCGGAAACAGCTTTTGTACTGCTTGTGCCATGATGTGTGAGCAAGAGTGTCTAAGCACGCTCAAAGTTTCGTTGTTCTTTTCCATGTTTTCTCTTTCTATCCTTTTAGGGGTAAATTTTTACCAGCAAACAGTGACATCCATAAGCTTATTATATTTACCCGCAGGAGTGGATCCTCCAAACTAATACTCAAACATATTAGCACGAAAAATAAAAATATTCATAATTAATATTGTCTGACAAGATACTTGATATCATTCTTTTACATGATATTATTTATACACAATCCGACTTGATTGAGGAGTACGTATCGTGAAATTCAAAGGCATTATACTAGCAATGTCACTAATTCTGGCTCTTGCAAACACTGTTTGCGCGCAAGAGCAAATAGAAGCGTCTGCAGCAATTAACCAACAGCCTGTAGAAACTGCACTTGCGTATTCCAACAGAGCTTCCATGAAATTTTTGAAACAAGATTTTCAAGGAGCAATAAAAGATTTTGATAAGGCAGTTGAAATTAGCCCAAATAATCCTGATTTATACTTAAACAGAGGGTATTTGAAACACATTCTTCGCGACTACAACGGTGCAATGGAAGATTACAACAAGGCAATTTCATTGAATAAATCTTTTGCGTTTGCATACAACAACAGGGGCGTTCTTAAAGTTGCATTAAACGACACAAAAGGTGCACTGGAAGACTACGCAAAAGCTCTGGAAATAAACAAAAAGTATTCGGATGTATACTACAATCGTGCAAACCTAAAATACATGCTTGATGACAACAAAGGCGCATTAGAGGACTATAACATCGCAATAGAACTTAACCCAAAAGACGCTGACGCATTCAACAACAGAGGTGTTGTAAAAAAGAGAATGAACTTTAATGTTGGAGCACTTAGTGATTATTCTCAAGCAATTGCATTAAACCCAAAAGACAGTATTGCTTATGCCAACCGCGGACGATTAAAGAAACTCTATTTCGATAACGAAGGCGCAGCAATCGATCTTGACCAAGCAATCGCTTTGGCAGAAACTCAAACATTTATCAAAAACGTTAAGCCACTGCTATCAAACGAAAGATATATCGCTGCAATTCCTACCGTTCTTGGCGTTGCACAAGATTACACAGCAACTCCTGCAAGAACTGAAAAAATTGCATCTGTAACAACACCTGCAAAAAAAGAAATCAAGCAACAAGCAGAAACCGTTAAATCGGTTACTCAACAAATTGCTTCAAAACCAAAAGAAAATACAACTCAACAGCTTGCGTATCAGCAAATACAAAAACCAAGCTTACCAAAAGCTTCTGCAAACATAGCAAAAGAACCAATTACAACAAAGTCTGCAAAACAAGCTGAACCTACACAAGAAAAGCTCGCAGCCGGCACAATCAGCGCAGGAGTTGCTACGGTTCAAGTCCCTCAAAGCCCTGTAATTACAACAAAAGCTATTAAAACAAATCCAACAACAAATGTTAAATTGGCAGAAAGTTACTATATTAGAGGCTTGCAGAAATGTGTGCTTAAAGACTTAAAAGGCGCAATTGCAGACTTAAATAAGGCAATTGAAAATAATGCAAAATATGCAGACGCATATTATTACAGAGCTGCAATCAGAAAAGAACTCGGTGATACAGAAGGATTTAGAAAAGATTACTCTACTGCAATTCAAATCAATCCGGAATTACAAGTCTTTAACGACTCAAATTGCCTAACACTGATTAACGGCTAGCTTATCGCTCAAATAAAAGTCTGTAGATAATATATGAAGGTCCTTGCGCAAAGTTATTAAAACCAGTATTCACCAAATAAACTTAAAACATCAATAATTATTCTAAAAAAATATACACAAAGCAGTAGGGTGGGGAATGTTGTAAGCATTGTATTTGAATATGATTTAAAATTCATTCCCACCAAACTTATTCAAAATCTAAATCAATAATTTTTTAATAATTGTTTTTTACATATTTTTATTCTGGTGGGAATGTGCGTTTACTTAAATATAGCTTTCTAAAGTGATGCATTTCCCACCCTACCCTCTCGCGTTTAACAGTAATTTTGTATTAAATTTTAAACAAATTCATATATTTAAGATAGAAAAAATGTAATACAGATACGATAACTCTATCGAAAAAATGCAATTATTTTAAAAAACTCCATCGAATATATGATATCAAAGACATTAATAAATGTTATGGTGTAGTGGAGAGAGCTTATGAAAAGATATACGATAAATAAACTTATTGAGTGGAAAAATAATCCTGATAAAAAGCCTCTAATTATAAGAGGGGCAAGACAAGTTGGTAAAACTTGGCTAATGAAAGAGTTTGGAAAAACTCAATACAAAAAAACTATTTATATTAATTTTGAACTAGAAGATTTAATGCGTGAGCATTTTTCTAAAGATTTGAATACAGGACGAATAATTGAGGGCTTAGAATTAGAACATTCTAAAATTGATCCTGAAAACACTTTGATTATACTTGATGAAATTCAAGAATGCCCAAAAGCCTTAACTGCTCTAAAATATTTTTACGAAAATAACCCTGAATATCAGATTGTAGCAGCAGGTAGTTTGCTTGGAGTTGCTCTTCATGAACAAGTTTCATTTCCTGTTGGAAAAGTTGATTTTATTGATTTATATCCGTTGTCTTTCTTTGAATTTTTAGAAGCTAACGGAGAAGAAAAATTCGTAGAATTGCTAAAAAATTCAAATAATGAAAATATTAAAACTTTTAAACCCAAATATATTGAATGGTTAAAAAAATATTATTACATCGGCGGAATGCCGGAAGTTGTAAATAATTTTATTAATACTAATGATTTCCAAAAAGCGAGAAAAATTCAAGAAAATATTTTAGATGCTTATACAAGAGATTTTTCAAAACATATTTCTTCAACCGGAAAATTAAAAATAGATTTACTTTGGGAATCTATTCCAAATCAATTGACTCAAGAAAGCAAGAAATTTGTCTATAAGAAAATTAAAACAGGAGCAAGAGCTGATGAATTTGAAGAAGCTTTGTCTTGGCTTATTAACTGCGGACTTGTTTATAAAGTAAACAGGATTTCAAAACCTGCGTTGCCAATTAGGGCATATGAAGATACAAAAGCTTTTAAATTGTTTATTTTAGATGTTGGTTTGCTTTGTGC
Source organism: uncultured Vampirovibrio sp. (assembly GCA_964503025.1). Lineage (GTDB taxonomy): Bacteria > Cyanobacteriota > Vampirovibrionia > Gastranaerophilales > Gastranaerophilaceae > CAG-196. Next base: position 8,308 of record CAZCZF010000056.1, read on the forward strand.
GTTAAGTAAACTTCCTGCAAGAACTTTAATTGATGGAGATAAAATTTTTACGGAATTTAACGGTGCATTAGCGGAACAATATGTATTGCAACAGTTAAAAACTATTGAAGATATGGAAATTGCATATTGGATAAGTAAATCAGGAAATGCAGAAATTGATTTTATAATTCAAACAGATGGTTATGTAATTCCTGTTGAAGTTAAAGCAAATACTAATTTACAAGCAAAATCACTTAAAGTTTATAGAGAAAAATTTGAACCTGAAATAAGTATAAGAACAAGCCTTGCAGATTTTGAAATAAATAACGGACTTTATAATATTCCGCTATTTATGACAGGGAAGATTGATGAGATTTTAAAGGAACAATAATGAATAGACTTGGAATAGATACATATTGTTGGTAAAGTTTTTTGGCAGACGGTCTATGTGAACCCACTAAATAAATATTTATCATTATAAAAAGAGGATTGAAAATGGCTTGTGTTGGTAGTGAAAAATTTGTTTGTAATGGCAATGAATTAGATATAACAGTTCTTGATTTTTGAAGATTTACTTATTCAGATTTAAACTCTGATCCAAGAGATTATTTGGCAGAATTTCTTGTTTCAAAAGCGCTTGGCATTGATACTGCATATAATAAAGAAGCATGGACATTATTTGATATATTATATAAAAACACAAGGGTGGAAGTTAAATGTACTGGTTATTTCCAAACTTGGAGAACGGATGATAAAGTTTCACAAAATAGATATTACTCTATAAAACCAGTTCATGATAAAGTAAAAAATACATTTGAACGACAAAATGATATCTATGTATTTTGTTTGTTATTGGGAAATACTCGAGAAGAAGCTAATCCATTAAATCTAAATAATTGGGAATTTTATATAGTACCAACTTCCGTAATAAATAAAGAATGCAAAGAGGCCAATACCATACGATTAGGCAGGATTAAAAGAATGGGATATGACTTATCATTTTCAACTCTTATAATGTCAGTTTTAGAAAATTGTTTATCCGTAATTGCAAATAATTTTACTTCTGCTCCTATTAGCGGTCTTACAAATGATAGATTTGTATTTTCAAAACAAGTAATAATATGATTGTTTCTATCTGTAATATAGACAATATTTTTTAAATCTTGTTTACAATATATTATTGCAAAATCAGAGTTCTTAATGGGAGCGACCTTGTCAACATCAGTTATTTTCATTGCTTTATCCTTTCTTTAATTACTGTTTTTCAAAAATAAAGATATTCTTGAAGTTTGCTACATTATACCCATTCTTTAATGCCCTGTAGTGTCATAGACTATCATTTGGATAAAGAACGAATTCAGCATATTGCTTTATCCTTTTCAAAATTTAAACATAGTCAGATAAATGCTTTGTGCCAAGGATTTTTTGGCATATACACCGATACAAACACTTCTTCTATATCTAGAGATAATATTAATGAATTATTAGAACCTCTTTGGGAAATTGCATCAGAAGAGACCAAGATTAAAATTGGTTTAAAATATGGTAATTTGTCAATTAATGGCGAAAACGATAAATGCCTATTGGCAGATGCTTTTTTAAAGAGAATAAATGGACTCAATTATATTCCTGAAGATTTAAAATCAGCAAAATTACTGCCTTTATTAGATGATTTAATAAATGCTCACGAAAATGTAAATAATTTTTATACGGAACCATCAATAGCAAAGGAAATAGCAATTTTAATTAAATCTACAAAAGTACCTTCAAAAGTAGAGTCAGAATTTATAACAAAAATTTTGTATGTTTATTTAACAAATGGTAATGGAGAGGCTTGGAATGCTAATGGTTACTATGAAGAAATGCTTTGCAATTTATCAGAAACACAAGCCATTATTGGTTTAACTTTGTTAAGCAATAAGGATATTACAAGAAAATTACAACATGAAAAATGTATAAATAAATTTAAAGAATTCCTTGACATTATTAGCCCTAAAATTACTAATCCGATAGGAAAAGACCTTATTGATGCACTTAAGAAATTTCCAAATAGCCAATATATAAATATATTGATGGACAAGTCAATAAAATTAAAAATGGATAGCTTCAAACGGGCATATGCAATTAAATGATAAAGTAATATAGATTGCGAATAGAAACTAAAGATTTTTCGAATGTAATGACCTCTGAATCTTTAGCGTAACTCATTGCACCGACAAAATCAAAATACTCTTTTTTATAAACTTTATCTTCTGTCAATTTATCAATAGTTATTTTTATAAATTCCGGCAAGGTGTAATTATTATCAAATCCGCCACGACCTTTGTCCGTTACAAAAGATTTTTGCAACAGCCCAACAAATTCTTTTGTATAAAGGATATCTTCTAATGCTGCAATATCGTGCAAATGCCTTACAATAGTCGGGTCATTTTCTTTTGAATGCAGCAGTTTTGTTCTGTCCTTAATATAAACCCGCCACATTAAAGCACTAAATTTATTTGCGATAACTTCAACCGGTTGAATACAATTAACTTTAATTGGTTCTTCATTGACAAATTTACCAATAAAAGAAGATATTCCGCATTCTGCGCTTGGTAGAATTAAATTCTCAAAAGTAAATTCTGCTTTTATGTTCGGTCTTAAATTTGAACCTTCATATAATTTTTCATATTCAATTTCAAAACTAAAGAAGTTATTTTCGTTCCCTTTTTTAACAGATTCAGAAATAATATGATAATCTTTTTTATTATCAAGTTTGTCCAGGATAAAATTACAAAAGACTTTCTTTTCTGCTCTTGTAAAAAATCTTTCTGTATGGATTCTAAAATCAATATCTTCAGAAAATCTTTGAATTTTATTATATGCCTTTGATAAACAAGTTCCGCCGGAGAAAACAATTTTTAAATCAGGGTAATTAATCTTGCTTATTTCAGATAAAACTTTAACAACATAGTAATCTTTTTCGACAAACTGCGGAGCTATACCAAATTCTTGAGAATAGTCATTAACTATATTTATAATATTTTTCTTTGTTTCTGACGGTTTCATAAGTTATATAAACTCCGTTAAATCCGATTTTCCTCAAAATAGTTCCTTTTATAGCAATAACTTTTCCGTTTGGAACCTGTGTTGTCTTGCCTTCATTATACCACAGTTCATACCGGCTTGGCAGAACCTTAATATTAAGTTTTTCTGCTACAGCCTTGCCAATTTCAACCAAATCAATTTGTGGAATAATTTTACCTGTTAACTTTGATTCTTTTGCTTTAACATATACCCCCTGTCCAACTTTCATAATCAGGTTTTTTGATATTAATTTACGGAGTGCACGCATGACCTGGTCCCTATCCGATAAATCTAAAAAATCCGGCAGCATAAAGACGAAGTCTTTTGACTTCTTTATACGATATTGAATTCTTTTTTCTAAAATATCTGATATTGGCATAGTTTTCTCGCTTATATAT
>CAZCZF010000057.1:0-11631 GCA_964503025.1 uncultured Vampirovibrio sp.
TTCCCGCTCGTTTCTTGTAAATTGTTACATTTCGTTACATAAGTTTACACTTTTGGATTAAGAAAAATTATTCCAAGCATGGTATTCTTAATTCTATGAAGAGAGTAACGGTAGTTCTTTTATTACTAATATTGGTGGGGATATTTTTTAAAGCTTGTGTGCGGCGCGATATACCTTATTCTTTGCCTGAACATATCGTGCATCATGATTTGCAGGAAATAGTATATCCGCAAAATCCTAAAAATGTAACAATTAATGGAGTCGATTATTTGCAATCACAAGCTCCAATCGGGAAGTTCGGAGGAGAATTAATTGTTTCCACGATTGGAGAAGGTCCAAAAACATTTAATCCTTGTAATACAAAAGATGCTACTTCTTCGACAATGGCAGGTTTAATGTATGACGGGCTTGTTACAACAAATCCTGAAACGGGAGAGGTTGAACCACTACTTGCCAAATCGTTTGAAATACAAGGCAATGATTATATTATTCACATGCGCCATGGGATAAAATGGACTGACGGTAAACCAATTACTGCTGATGATGTTATGTATACTTACGAAGAAATTGTTTTTAAAGGATATGGCAATCCGTCAACAATGGATGATATGAAAATCGATGGTAAGTTACCTGAACTAAAAAAATTAGATGATTATACGGTTAAGTTCACAACGTCACATCCTTTCGCTCCGTTTTTAAGACTACTTTCTTATTCGATTGTACCGAAACATTATTTTAAGCCTTATTCTGACCGTGGTGAATCCGTATTTAATGCTTTTTTAAGCCCGAATACAAATCCAAAAGAAATTGTATCAGGCGGCGCGTTTAAATTAAAAGAGTATGTTGCTGCGCAACGCGTTGTATTTGAACGCAATCCAGATTATTACAAAATCAATTTAAACAACAAAAAGTTACCATATCTAAACAAATTGGTATATATGATTGTCGGAGATATGAACAACGAGATTTTAAAATTTGAAGCTAAAGAAATTGATGTTCTGGGCTTGCGCGGTTCTGATGTTGCGCGTTATAAACTACGTGAACCAAATTCTGATTACACCATATACAACTTGGGACCGGATACAGGAACAATGTTTTTGGCTATCAATCTAAACAATAGAAAAGACAAAAATGGCAAAGCTTATGTAAATCCTATAAAACATTCTTGGTTTGCAAATCGTGATTTTAGAGCCGCAATAGATTGGGCTATTGACAGAAAAAACATGGTGCAAAACATTGCCTCAGGTGTTGCAGAACCTCTTTTTACGGCAGAAAGTTTAAATTCAATTTATCTAAACAAATATATCAAGGGACATCCAAAAGATTTGGATGTAGCACGAGAAAGCCTTAGCAAAGCAGGATTTACATATAAAAATGGTATTTTATATGACAAAAATTCTAACAGGGTTGAGTTTGATCTGTATACAAATGCAGGGAATCTTGAACGCGAAGCTCTCGGTGTGATGATTAAACAAGACCTTGAAGAATTGGGAATGAAAGTTAATTTTAAACCAATGGAGTTTAATTCGCTTGTCAACAAATTGACAAACACTTATGATTGGGATATGGCGATAATGGGATTAACAGGCTCTCCGTTAGAGCCACATGGCGGTAAAAATGTCTGGACATCACAGGGCAGTTTGCATTTATTTAATCAACGTCCACAGGGTTTTCTACAAGACGATAGATTAGACTGGGAAAAAGAATTGGACGATATATTTAAAGAGGGAGCTTTAAAACTTTCCTTTGAGGAACGAAAACCTTTGTACGACAGATACCAAACAATTGTTTATAATCAAAAACCGATAATTTATTTATACTCACCTACGAGAATAATGGCGATAAGAAATAAGTTTAAAAATATTTTTCCGACTTCACTAAGCGGATTATTGTATAACCTTGATGAAATTTATATTGAAGGGGGAACGCAATAGTGGAATTTTTTAGATATATTACCAAAAGAATTTTGCAGACTATACCGTTATTGATAATAGTTTCTCTTATCAGTTTTTTTATAATACGACTTTCTCCGGTAGATCCGCTTGCTGAGTTAAGATTAAACCCTTCGATATCTCAAGAGACTCTTGAAAAAGAAATGAAACGGTTGAAATTGGATAAGCCTGTATATATTCAGTATTTTTCTTGGGCAAAATCTTTTATAAAAGGTGACTTGGGTTATACTTCCGCAGGCGAAAAAGTATCGGATAAGTTAAAAGAGAGAATACCAAACACATTGCTTCTTGCTTTTGTTGTTATTTTTATGACTTGGACTGTTGGCATTCCACTTGGAGTAGTTGCTGCCGTAAAAAAAGAAACACTATTGGATAGAATGCTTACTTTGCTTTCGAGTATTGGAATGGCAATTCCATCATTCTTCTTTGCAATTCTGATGCTCATTTTTGCCGTTAAAACCGGATGGTTTCCTGTAGGAGGGCTAACAAGTTACAATTTTAACGAAATGACTTTTACTGGTAAATTCGTTGATATTTCCAAACATCTTGTTTTACCATCCATAGTGTTGTTCACAATCTCTCTTTCAGGATTACAGCGTCAAATGCGAGCTAATATGCTTGAAGTTTTAGATAGTGACTATATCAAATTCGCACGAGCAAAAGGACTTAGTGAGACAAAGGTATTATTTAAGCACGCGCTAAGGAACGCACTAAATCCAATGATAACTCTTTTGGGATTTGAGTTTGCAGGACTTTTAAGCGGAGCAGCACTTACGGAATACGTGTTTCAGTATCCGGGGTTGGGAAGGTTAATACTGGAAGCCGTTATGAAATCTGATATTAATCTCGTAATGGCTTCACTTATGATGGGTACAATAATGCTGATTCTCGGAAATTTGATTGCGGATATTCTTTTAATGCTTACTGATCCCAGATTAAGGAGGAGAGCATGAAAAAGTTTTTTGAAAAATTATTTCAGGATAAATTCGCGAAATCGGCATTTGTAGTTCTTGCTCTTATGTACTTGATAATTCTTCTTGCAGATTTTATTGCGCCTTATTCAAGCACTTATTCAAACAGAGAAATGTCCTACGCACCTCCGTCAAAGGTTTATACTATTGATGAATTTGGAAAACTGTCTCGCCCTTATACTTATAATTACGTGAGAGAATATGAACCGATTTTGATGCAAACGGTTTATAAGCAGGATAGAAGCCAAAAACATTATGTGAAGTTTTTTTCCGGCGGACATTTATTCGGTACCGATACAGACGGTCAGATTTATCTTCTTGGAACAGACATTAACGGAAGAGACGTATTCTCGAGACTTTTATATGGTGGCAGGATATCTTTAACGGTAGGTTTTTTGGCTTTATTAATTGTGTTCCCGATTGGACTACTGTATGGTGGAATTTCAGGGTATTATGGCGGTTTAATTGATACTTTAATGATGCGATTTGCCGAAGCTATTATGGCAATTCCAAGTTTTTATCTATTAATAATACTTGCAGCAATATTGCCTTCCGGCATGACTAGCGTTCAGCGTTTTGCACTAATTGTTATAATACTGGCTCTTATCGGTTGGGCGGGGTTTGCCAGAGTTGTTCGAGGAATGGTTCTTTCTATTAAAAATGAGGATTTTGTTCTTGCAGAAAAAACTATTGGGGCATCAAATATGCGTATAATTTTAAAACACATACTTCCGCAGACAACAAGTTATGTAATTATAGCAATGACATTGAGCGTGCCTTCTTACATTTTGGCAGAATCAGGTTTGAGTTTTTTAGGACTTGGCATTCAACAACCTGACGCAAGTTGGGGTAATATGCTTAAAGAAGCCCAAGAGTTTACAAATATTTTGTATCGTCCATGGCTCCTTGCTCCTGGAGGATTAATTTTTATTGCAGTTTTGGCATTCAATGTTCTGGGAGACACTGTGCGCGATATTTTAGACCCCAAAAGTCAGATGAGACGGTAGAAAAATAAGTAACGTAAAAACAGTAGTCTTGCGCCAAGCCCATACATTTTCTTCTGGATTGCCACGAGAAACTGCGTTTTTTCTCAATGACACTAAAATCGGTAGTCTCATGCCAAGCCCATACATTTATCCCCACAATGACAGAAAATCATTACACCTAATTTAGCAAACTCTATTCGTATTTTCGCCCTTTAAAAAATCCCTGATACTGTTAAAAGTTGTATTCAAAATTGATGATACTGTTTCAGTCGTATTGTATGCAATGTGTGGTGTAAGGATAACATTTTCCATTTTGAATAATTTTTGCGTGATTAGCGCATTCTCTACACAATTTGTTTCTGATTTTTCTATTATTCCGCTGATTTCTCCTTTGTAATTATTTAAAAATTCGCATTCCAAAACATCCAATGCAGCGCCTTTAACCTTTCCTTTTACCAAATTATCATACAATACTTTTGTATCTATCAACTCTCCACGAGCAGTATTAATAATATAAACACCCTCTTTCATACTCTCAAACTCTTCTTTGCCAAGCAGGTGATAATTTTCTCCGTCATAATGAGCATGAAGAGAAATGATATCAGCTTCCTTAATCAGTTCATCAAAAGAGACAAATTCACAAATTTCTGAAATTTCAGAATCTTTCATATAAGAACTTACAAGCACTTTCATTCCTAAAAAATGGGCAATTTTAGCTACTGCCGAACCAATCGGGCTTCCCCCGATAATTCCGAGTTTATATGAGCTTAGAACTCTGCCTTCGTACTTAGGATAATCAATTGTATGGTTTTTCATGTCATAGTATGCAGGAATAATGTTTCTAACAAGTGATAAAATTAAGCCAAGAGCAAATTCTGCAACTGCATTTTTTTCGTATTGCTCAATATTCAAAACTGCGATTTTGAATTGTGTACAATAGTCGATATCAATATGGTCAATAGCGGATGAACGAGTCGCCAGTACTCTTAGATTTTTGAACTTTTTGAGCACATCTTGTGTTATGTTTGAAGTCGTAAATACGCTAATTACTACGGTATCATTAAATTGTTCTTCGCTGAGTTTCGTGTTCTCATTTAGCGGACCTTCAAAAAACGTTATATCAAAGTCATTAAGTTTATTTGCATTAAAAAACTCTTTTTCTGAATCTCTAAAATCAAACATCAACATTTGCATTGTATACATTCTCCTTTTTTACAATTATTTGTGAAAGAAAAAGTATTGCCATTCTACAAATAGGCAGTGTTCAATCAAACGTTAAAATCTGCTTAATTCGGAGTATTGATATAAAAAAGGAGGATATCCGAAATTCAGATATCCTCTTTTGTTTTAAAATCTATTTTTCAGTTTCTTCTTGCGGTTTTATAGTTCTTTTTGGATTATACTGTTCGTTCAAGTATTCGATTTTTGCATTCTTCAACAAACCGTCAGTAAGTTTTTTGAGAACTTCAACCTGTTTTTGAGTTTCAAGATAGAATTTGATTTCGTCTTTAACCTTAACGAAAGGAGTCGTACCGGCTTCCATTCTGTCAGTAACTTTTATAATATGGAATCCGTAAGGGGATTGTACCAACTCGCTTATTGTGTTTGGTTTCAACGAAAATGCTGCTTTTGAAAATTCAGGAACCATTGCTTCTTTTGTGAAGAAGCCAAGTTCACCGCCTCTTTCACCGCTTGCTTTGTCATCAGAATCCTTTTGTGCAATTTTTTCAAAGTTATCAGGATTTTTCTTTACCTCTGCCAAAATAGCTTCTGCTTTTACCTTTTGTGCAGCGATTCTTTCTTCGATTTTTGCGTTCAATTCTGTAGGATCCATATCAGGATTCTTTGCCTTAAATTGTTGGATTAGTTCCAACATATTTGCTGAAATCAAGATATGAGAAGCTCTGACTTGTTCTCCATGCGTAAATTCTTTTTTATGAGAGTTATAATATTTTTCTGTCTCTGCATCTGAAATATTAACTTTTTCAATTGAATCAACAAGTTTTTTTATTTTAATTTGAGTTTTTAAATCTTCAGTAAACTGAGCATTAGAAACATTGCGCTGTTTAAGAATGCGATTAAGTTCTTCTTTTGAGCCGACTTTGTCAATAATAGTTTTTAACTCATTTTGAATATCTTCATCCGTTGCAACAATATTGCGTTTTGCAATTTCTTCATCTATAAGTGTTTTTACGATAAGCTCATTAATAATCTTATCTTTAAAAACGTTAAACATTGGATTTTCGTCTTCTTTTAAGAAGTTCTTTGAACCGCCAAAAGATTTTAAGAAAGACTTATCAATGCTTTTATCAAAAGCTTTATCAAAATCTGCTTGAGTAATGACAGAGTCGTTAACTTTTACGATTCCTTCTGATTTGTGCATAAAGTTGCAGCCTGACAACAATACTGTTGATAATGCAAGGCACGTAATTAATTTTTTCATTTTATACTCCTAAACTCTCTACTTGTACTTCTTTATTGTTTCTCTAATATAATAAAACAAACTTGTTAAAATGTTAAACATTTCTTCAAATGTTAAGTTTCTGTTGTTTACAAGCAAAATAGATTTCCCTTCCTCGCAGGTTTTTGGCGCGATAGTAAAATTAACTCTTCTTAATATTTCTCTATCCAAGCCTTGTTTTATAATGTTCCATTCATAAGGTGTGAACGGTGTATAAACTCGAATATCATTACCAGCCTCTCGAATAATTGATACACCGCAGTCTGTTGCCAAAAGTCTTAATTTAATCAATTTTATTAAATTTTCTACTTCTTCAGGTATTCTGGAGAAACGGTCTTTCCATTCAGAAACGATGTCATCAAGCTCAGTTTCATTTTTTACGTCAGAAAGTCGTTTGTATTCAATCATTTTTTGTTCACCGGAACCTACCCACTCATCAGGAATATATGCAGTAATATTAATATCTACAATTGTTGGTTTCGAAGCTTTAACAGCATCACCTTTAAGCTCGTTTACCGTTTCTTCAAGAAGTTGACAATAAGTATCAAATCCGACATTAATCATGTGACCGTGTTGTTTTGTGCCCAAAATATTTCCGACTCCACGGATTTCCACGTCGCGCATTGCAATTCGATATCCGCTTCCTAATGTTGTAAACTCTTTAATTGCTTTCAAACGCTCTGTTGCTTCTTGTGACAATTCTTTGCTCTTTTTATACAAACAATAACAATAAGCCTGCTTTTCGCTTCGTCCAACGCGTCCTCTAAGTTGGTAGAGTTGTGCAAGTCCGAGTTTATCAGCTTCGTGGATAATCATTGTATTTGCATTCGGAATATCAAGTCCATTTTCTATGATTGTTGTGCAGAGCAAAATATCAAATTCGTGGTTATCAAATCCGATAATTACATCTTCCAACTGTTTTTCGCTAAGCTGACCATGACCGACTCCAATACGTGCGTGCGGAACCAACTTTTGTAATTCAAGCTTAAATTCCTCAATTGTTTCAACTCTGTTATACAGATAAAAAACTTGCCCATCTCGGTCTAACTCGTTTACAATAGCGTTTTTAACAGTTTGTTCGTTATATTCGCCGACAAAAGTTTTTATGGGAAGTCTGTTTTGCGGCGGAGTATTAATTACAGAAATGTCTTTTATGCCTGAAAGCGACATATAAAGCGTTCTTGGAATCGGAGTTGCTGACATGGAAATAATATCAATATTTTCACGAAATTCCTTGAGCTTTTCTTTGTGTCTAACCCCAAATCGATGCTCTTCGTCTATAACAAGCAAGCCCAAATCCTTAAAAATAACATTGTCTTGCAAAAGACTGTGTGTTGCAATTACGACATCACATTTTCCCGTTGCAAGATTTTTCAGAGTTTCCTTTCTTTCCTTTGTGCTTCTAAACCTACAGAGAAGCTCAACATCTATTCCGAATGGTTTAAACCGTTCTAATACTGTTTGATAGTGTTGTAATGCAAGAACTGTTGTTGGGACGATTACTGCTACTTGTTTTAATGAAGTAACTGCTTTGAACATTGCGCGCATTGCAACTTCTGTCTTACCGAAACCAACGTCACCGCAAATAAGCCTATCCATTGGATTTGCACTTTCCATATCCGCTTTGATTTGATTAATTGATTTTAGCTGATCCAGAGTTTCTATATATTCAAAAGTATCTTCCATTTCCAACTGCAACGGCGAATCCGGAGCAAATTCAATCCCCGTCTGCATTTTTCTTCGAGCATACAATCTCAATAGATCATAAGCAATGGTTTCAACTTCTTTTTTTACTTTTGTTTTAGTATTTTCCCAATCGCTGCCGCCCATTCTGGAAAGCTTCGGCTTAATCTGTCCCGAACCTCTGTACCTGCATAACATGTTAATCTGTTCCGCAGGAATATGAAGCCTATCTTTGTTTGCGTATTCAATAGTTAAATAATCTTTTAATTGACCGTCAAACTCTTGTTTGGTAAGCCCTTTGTAAATTCCCACACCATGAATTGAATGAACAACATATTCGCCTTCTTTTATGTCATTAATATTCTCTATGTATTCAGCTTTTTCCTTGTAATGTCGTTTTCTGTTTGTCGGAACATCTTTCTGCCTTTTGTTAAAAAGCTCTCTATCCGTCAACAAAAGAATTTTACCATCAGGAAGTTCTGTACCTTGAGAAGTTATGTTTTTGATGTAGTTAATATCAAAAAGTCCTTGTTCATTAAAAACTTCTTTTACTCGTTCTTGATAGTCCGTCGCAATAGTGATTTGCCAACCTTTGTGGTCTTTAATAAATTGTGCAGCGGAAATCATATCCGCATCAAAAATTTGAACATTTCTTGCATCAATGTCTATCACTTCGTTGTTTTCATCCGAAAGAAAATTGTTCAAATAAATTTTTTGCATGCCGGCAGCTTTGTTTACGATTTCAGCAAAAGTAAAATGGTTTAACTCTTTCAACGAACAAATCAGCTCATTTTTCAAAGCTTCATTATAGCCGTTAATTAAGTTGTCATCAATTTGTTGATATTTTGCACTTATTTCTGCATATTCATCAAAAATAATTATATAGTCCTCAAAATAATCCAACACATTGACTAAAGAATCATTAAAATAAGATTGATAAACACTTATTCCTTCAAAATACCCCTCGTTTTCAAACTGCTCTTTTAGCTCGGGAGAAAATTCTTTTGGAGGTTGATTTGGCAATAAAAATTTGTACAACGGTTTTATCTGAACTTCTTGCACACCCTTCTGTACGGATTTTTGAGTTTCATTATCAAAAAATCTGATATCAACAATTTCATCTCCCCAAAACTCAATACGAATCGGATGTTCATTAAGAGAATAAATATCGGAAATATCTCCCCTTATACTAAATTCACCAATGTCTGAAACCATTGTCGAACGTTTATAGCCCATTTTTGTCAGTCTGGCTAATAACTCTTTTTGAGAAATACTTTCTCCGATTTTGAGCGTGAAGGATTGTCCTTCTAAAAAGTTTTTTGCAGGGAATTTTTCTGTAAGAACTTTTACCGGCGCGATAACAATGTTTGGAGTTTTTAATAATACATTTATTTGCTTGGAATAGTCATAAAGATTATTAACAACAGCTTCATAAGGCGAAGTATTTTGATAAGGAATTGTCTCACTTTCCAAATTGAATAGTCGCTCTAAATCCGCTGAATACCTGAGAGCAGACTGTTCTGTCGAAGTTATCAACAAAACTTTTTTATCAGAAAGCTTCTGAACATAGTTCAAAACCAACAGACGCGTAAAAGTTGTCAAGCCTGTCAATGTAAAGCTCTTCCCTTTTTTTACGTTCCTGACAAATTTATCAAAAAAACTACAATTCTCTAATTTCATTATGAATACATTTTAGCATAGAATAACTACAAGCGTTATTCATCAATATTAGAGCTTTCGTATGCAATGCCCATCTCTTTTAATGCAGAGATAAATCTTTCTGCGCAAGCATGTTGAACATCCGGCGGAACAACTCTCAATATTTCAACCGTTTTGGAAATTATAGGGTCTTTGTCGTACCAACGGCAACCATTTACCGGTTTTACCAAATCATAAAATCTATCCAAAGCCTCTTTTGAAACTTTTTGTTCTAATTTATCAAGAAAAACAACGGCATGTTCCTTTAGCTCATCCTGATAATTTTTCAACAGTTCCACTACTTCCAACAATTTTGGATCATGGTCATACCATCTTTTATAAGCAGGACTCATTAACACATACCCCCTTTTATAATATTTGTATCAGATTGTTCTTCTTTAACTCGTACAATTTTTGCACCTAAATTCTGCAATTTGTATTCAAATGCTTCATATCCGCGATCAATGTGATGCAACTTTTCAACGATAGTTTCACCACTTGCCATTAAACCTGCGATAACAAGAGCTGCTCCTGCTCTCAAGTCACTGGCGGCAACAGTTGCGCCGGCAAGATGTTTAACTCCTTTAATAATTGCATGATTTCTGTCTTGATGAATATCAGCCCCCATTCTTCTTAAATCAGGAACTTGCATGAATCTGTTTTCATAAAGACTCTCTGTAATTATGCCTACACCGTCTGCAGTTGTCAAAAGTGCCATTGCAATCGCTTGCAAATCGGTAGGAAAACCCGGATAAGGTTGCGTAACAAAGTCAATAGAAGTTAAACGACCTTTACAACTTACATCAATAGTTGTTGGCTCTACAAGCTTAATGCTTGCGCCCATCTTTATTAATTTATCATTAAAGAATGTCAGGTGTGCGGGATAAACATTTCTTATAATAGCTCTGCCTTTTGTAGCAACAACAGCAGCCATAAATGTACCCGCTTCAATTCTATCAGGTATTGTTGTATATTCAGTCGCGTGCAAATTCTCCGGCTTTACACCGTTTATTACGATTTCAGAAGTGCCGGCACCGTTTACATCAGCACCTAATGAATTTAAGAAATGAGCCAAATCTATTATTTCAGGTTCTTGTGCTGCATTTTGGATTCTGGTAGAACCTTCTGCCAAAACAGCTGCAAGCATTAAATTTTCTGTAGCTCCCACAGACGGAATGTCCAAATAAATATCAGTTCCGACTAATTTTGAAGCTTTTGCGTGAACATATCCGTTTTCAATTTTAATCTTTGCACCCAGAGCTTCTAAACCTTTTATGTGAAAATCAACTCTTCTTTCTCCGATTGCACATCCACCCGGAAGAGCAACGATTGCTTCTTTGCAGCGAGACATTAAAGCACCGAGAATTATGAAAGACGCTCTCATTTTACTGACAAGTTCATACTTCGCTGTTAATGAAGTAATGTTAGAAGCGTCAACGACAACGGATTTCTCTACTTTATTGTAATCATACTTCGCACCCAAATCAGATAGCACATTAAGCATAATATCAACATCAGTAAGTTGAGGAACATTGTAAATTTTAGTTTGTCCGTTTACAAGAATAGTGGCAGCCAAATGCTTAAGTACCGCATTCTTTGCCCCACCAATTGAAACTTCGCCCTTGAGCGTCTCTCCACCTTGTATTTTGAACTTGTCTGTCAAAATTCCTCCAATCCTATTACAATAATACAATTATAATAATTTATTGTAAAGAGCGAGCTTTAATGTAACGTATTGTAAAGGAGTTTATAAAAGTAAAACACCGGAGTTTTATAGAACAACAACGGTGTTTTTAGAAGGAAAATAGAGAATCTTGTGTATTTTTAGCCTGAGAATGTTTTGTAAGAAGCTTCAATGTTGTCATTGATAACTTTTTCTA
>CAZCZF010000058.1:0-11377 GCA_964503025.1 uncultured Vampirovibrio sp.
GTATAATTGACTAAAATGTTCTGTATAAATTTTAAATTTTTCTTCAAAAATAAATTGTTTATGCATTTTTTCTATATCTAATTTTTTGGTTTTGTTAGGTAAAATAAATGTAATAACTAAGGCTATCCAGGCTGGAACAGATCTTATAGTTTCAATTGTAAGATTAAATATAAGGCAATTATACAATGATATTAGACAAAATCAAATATGAGGAATAATAGTGTGAAGTTTCATAAAGTGAAAAAACTCAATCTACATTTTTTACACAAAAATTTTTCAACTTCCAAATCTAAAAAAATGCGGATTTTTGACATACTTTAATCCTACACTACTAGGCGATTTTGGTGATTTCGAGTTTTAAGTCGTATGTCAAGCTCCACCATTTAAAACAAATGGAACTATTTAAATCAGCGCCTTCGGGCGCTTTTTTAGTGCTTTGGATATAGTCAGAGCATGAAGAAATTATATTTTGTTTAAACTCAGTCAATCCGATTTCCGCAATTCCTTGTTTTGCAAGCTTAACGAGTTTTTCAATCGTGGCAAAGGGTTCACGAAAAATGACTGTAACCTTTTTATTTTTAATTGTTGCATTCAAATAAACTTCTCTAATTATTTGAGCGACTTTTTCCTCTTTAAGTTCGGTGGCTGGTAAGCTTGCTTTTGAGCATAAATCAAGGATTTTCAATCCTGTATCTAAATAATTTGTATTTGCTTGTTTGTGTTTTTGGAAATCAGCGTTCAGACGGCTTAATTTAACTTCATATTCATTCTTCAAAGTTACCCATACATTAGTTAATAACCATAGAAATAAACATTTTTGCTAGCTCTAAAGCATAATTTCGTTTAAAAAATCTTGTATTTATGATTTTATATCTTTAAACTTTGTAATTTTCTAAATCGAATTTTTTAAAATCACCCTTTTTAATTCTTGCAAGAGGGCTAATTGGATGAGTTTCTTTTGTTAGACCCAAACATTTAATTTTTCCCGCCGATACATTTTGTAAACATTTGTTCAAGTTTTCGATTGCAGATTTAGGATTATCCCTTAGCATAATATCATTACCCCAACCGCATAAAATTGTATAATCACTTTCAATCAAAATATTATTAAAAAGTTCATTTATCTTGTCAAAGTTTTTCTTGTTTGCATAAGCTTCAATATCATTATTTTCCTTATATTTCCCGTTATTTTGCATAACTTTTGGATACAAATTAACAATAATTAAACTATCATAGCCCTTTTTTTCACAAATTCCTTTTAAAATATTCCACGTTGTATCTGGATGTTTTGGAATTGCAGTACTTGGATTAAGCCCAATGAATATTAAGGGATTTTTTCCGACAGTTCCTAAAACGTATCTGTACGTATCTTGTTCCCAAATAAATTTTTCCATAATTTTCTCCTTTCTTATTCTTCAAAAATATCCGGTAAAATTGTCGTTGAAGGACAGTTATCTTTTACAAATTCTTTAATTTTAGGATAAATTGTTTCGTGATTGTTTTTGATTGTACAAATTAGTATTTCCGGTTTTAATTCAGCCAATTTCTCCGGCGGATAAATTGTGTAATCATATAATTTTTTGTTCCAGCGTTCGGAATTTTTATCAATTATTCCAATAATATTTTTATTGTGAAGTTTATGCTTTTTCAAAAATTCTTGCAAAAAGAAGCTTGCGCCCCAAAATACAATTTTTTTTGAAGAATATTTAGCCAAGAATATAAGTTTTCTGTTTATATACAAATATAATATTTTTTTGTAAAGATTTAACAAAAATAATGAAGTTTTAAAATCTAATTCATATAATATTTTTTTAATTGAAAAATTTTTAGGTTTTTCAATATTTCTTTTAAACCAAATTTCTGCTTTTTCTCGTTCATAATTTATAACAGTTTCTATTTTATTACGGTCATATTCTGCAAATAAGTCTTGTTTGCTATAAATTTCGTTATAACTATTAACAAATAAGTTTTCAATCTCAAACAATTTCATTATGCTATTAAATCTACCGGATGTAATTTCTTTAATGCATAATACTTTTTTGTTAAAAATTAAAGAAAAACACATTCCATGGAAAGAATTTGTTACAACAAAATCGGCATTTTTAATTGCTGATAAAAACTCCTCTTGTGAAATTTTTCCATTTTCTAATTTTATAACTTCTTTATTATATTTCTTGCTTAAAAATTTTAGCGTTCTATCAGTTTCGTCATCAACAAAAAACAAATATGTAATAATTTTGCCTTTGTACTTATTTCCTGTATCAGATGCTATATCTTCCCAGATATTTTTATTTATTAAGAAAACCGGATCAATTATGTATTCTGCATTAATATTAAATTCTTTTTCGCAAATATCAACTCCAGAAGTTTCTCTTGTAGAAATTGCATCAAATCTTTTTATAAATTTTGAGTACAATAATTTTTCAGCTTTGTTAAGGACGGTTAATGAATCATTGCCAAAACTACCGGAAAATGCAATTCGTTTTTTACAAAATTTAGTAAATCCCAATAGCGATTTATTTAAATCTTTTATTACAAAATCTTCTCTTAATACCTGATCTGTGCCTAAAACAAAGTTGTTTGTAGATTTATTAAGTTCATATAATCTTTGAGGAGTTTTTACCAGATGAGTTGTTTTTAAATATTTTTTAGAAAATTCATTTACGAAAATGGGACAAGATTTTGTTTTTAATAAATAATAATCTTTTCCATGTTCAAAAAAATATCTTTGAATAGCATACGCAGAAAGCGTTGCCCCAAAATTTGGAATATTCCAAAAATTAAGAATTATACCATCATATTTAGGATTTAAACTTGTTTTTAAATTCTTAATTATAGAGTTTTTTTTCAAATTTATAACAAATTCGTTCGATTCTAAATTATGTTCACTTGGAGTATGTAATCTTGGATTGCTATTAAGTGCATATTGTAATGGAACTTCCTGAATTTGTTTGAAAACATTATGTTTGTTTTGTAATATTTTCTTTCCTTTTTCGGAATTTGAGATAATAAAGGATGTACCCAAACCATCATCCAAGTCACTATCAAAATTGTTTATGCCCCAAAAATCACCAATTGTAATATCAGCAGGTCTTTGTAGATTTGTATATTTGCAAGTATAACAAGATTCATTTAAAATAAGGTGCTCAAAAAAAGCTCTATAATACAAATTTGTACTACAGTCTTCTGTAAATGTTTTGTTATTTGTAAATTTAACATTCAATTCATAAGGAGAACCCCATTTTTTTGATTTGTTTCTAAAGCTTACATTTTTTATTTTGTTTTTACCGGCAATTTCATCTATATATTCTTCCCAAACAAGCGGAGAAGGAATTCCATGGCATACTAAATCCATTGTTAACAAATTATCGTAATGTTTTCCTAAATAATTGTTTAAACCTGCAACTTGACAAGGCGTTCCGCCAAATAAAACCTTTTTATTACTATCAAGTAATTCTTTTATCTGTTTAAAACAGTTTCCAATATTACTTTGCACATATTTAGAATTTTGCAGTTTTATTAAATCTTCTTCCTTATCAATAATTATGTGATTAACATGTCTAAAATCATCAGAAAAAGCTGCACCACAAACATATCCGCCATTTCTCAAATATTCTTGTGCAATTAATGCAAAAACTCCACCCGAAGCGCTATTTTTTCTGATTTCATCATCTGCCATAACTGCATAACAGTGCGTGGGTTCTTCTTTCGGCTGCACTTCTTTTGTTTGTGGACAAATAAAAGAACAAAGTCCACAATTTGTACATTTTTCTTTGTCAATTTGTGGTGTATAAAATCCGGCTTTGTTATAGACAATTGAAATTGCATTATTTGGGCATTTGTTATAGCAAGCCATACATCCGGTGCAGTTTTGTGTTAATTCCATTTATTTACCTTTATAATCTAATTAGTTTAATATCAATATTTTGTTGAGTAAGATAATTTTTCACTTCTTCATAACGTTCATTTAGCGAATTAATGACAGTTAAAATAATTACACCTGTTTGTCTATTGTTTAATATTTCAGGATTATAAATTTCATACTCTCCAATAAAATTTCCTGTTCTGGCAGAGTTTTTATCAATTATTCCTAAAATATTCGGGTAATATTTTTTCTCAATTTCATATTTTTTGATAAAGTTTTCTAAAAATATACTAGCTCCCCAAAACATTATATTTTTGTTATTTTGAATTAGAGAGTATAAATTTGTGGCATATCTTGATTCAAAAATTTCACTCTTATACATTGCAGACAAGATTTCTTCATAAAAGACATTTTTTCTTGCATATTTCCAAAAAACTTCAGCAAATTCAAATTTTGGATCTGTCCAAGGTTTTACAGGAGAAGTATAATGTATTATGTATGGTTTATTAGATGTCTCATTATATTCTTCCAAATAATCTTGGTTTACAAATGGCAAATCTTTTTTGTGGAAAATTTGTAAATGATACTGAAAATTCCATTTTTGAGAAATTATTTTTACCCGATTTTTGAATATATAATTTAGAATATCTTGATCCGGACAATAAGTTTTTTGAATTTTTGCAAAAGCATTTTTAATTCTTGTTATGTATGCTTGAGAATCAAATGCAGAAATGTTAAATACAATAACTCCTGAATTAAAATATGTATTATTAGAATCGAGTTCTAAGTCCTCTTTTATGTATTGATTTTTTGCTTCTGAAATATCTAAATTTGAAACAATATTGAAAGAATCTGTGATTGCTAAAATTTCTTTTTCATTAAATTCAATTTTAAAAATTTTATCAATGTTGTTGTTAAAAACTATATCAGAATCTACATATAAAACTTTTTTATATTCTTGCATAACAAGCGGAATTATAATTCTGTAGTACATTTCAACTGACCAATATTTTTTTGTTGCGAGTTTTATATTTTCTAATAAATTAGAAATGCACTCTGATACATCAAAAACTCTCAAACTAAAATTTTTCGGTAACATAGCTTCTAAAAGCTTTTTGTTCCGCTCACTTATATCAGATGAAAAAACTACAATGTCATAAAAATATGTATCATTAGAATTCTCAATTAATGATTGCAATGCAACAGAGAAATATTTGCTGTAATCATTATTGAATGCAAAAACAATAGGCAAAACATTTTTGCCCTCAAAAACAGGTTTTATTTGCATACAAGTTCCTCTTCAAAAATATTCGGTAAAAGTTCTGTGTTTGGGTATTTTTCTGCAAATTCTTGTTTCAATGACTCATAAATCGACTCATTATTAGAAAGTACGGTCAAAATCACTCCATCGGGTTTTAATTGATTTATTGCCTCCGGAGGGTAAATAGTGTAATTACAGAAGGCTTTCCCCGCTGATGCAGAATTCCTATCAATAATTCCTAAAATATTCGGGTTCTTTTCTGTTTCTCTTTCCAAAACCTGTTTGATAAAAAGACTTCCACCCCAGAGCATAACTTTTTTATTTCCGATGAATCTTTTTAGATATTCCGGTGTAATGTAGTCTTTGCGGAGCGCAGACTGATATTTCATCCAATCATTTGGCAAAAGTGCCTTGAACTCCTGCAAAAACTTTTTGTACTCATTATCATTGCAATAGCTGATTTCTGCGCGAATATGATTTATCACGACTTTTTTGTATGCTGTTTCTAACTCTGCAAAAAGTCCTCTCAATTCAAGAAATTGTTTTAATGCAATACAAGACTTAACCGAATCAATTGTGTGTTCAGAACGTGTGCTAACAAGACTTCCGGGGCGGTTGAAACGATAATTTATTAACTCTTTATTGAATGCGACAATTTTATCAGCACAAGCAACAAGACTATGCATAAAAGCGATATCTTCATAAATTGTAAGTTTTGGAAACTCCAAATGGTTTTCGTCCAAAAACGATTTTCTAATCAACTTATTCCAAACTACAGGTATCAATAGACAAAATATCTCATCCTTGAAATCTTGCCTATTAAATACCTGCTCCATAGGAACTTTATCAATATTAATCGGAAAATTCGGACTGCCTGTTTCTGCAATATTCCCGTTATCATCAACTTTTCTTGATGAACACACAGTTAAATCAGAGCTAAATTTTTCAGCTCTAGTATAGAGTTCTTCTAATAAAGTAGGTTCAAAATAATCGTCAGAATCTAAAAATTGTATGTATTTACCTTCTGCTAATTTTAAGCCGTGATTTCTCGCAGCTCCGGCTCCGGCATGGCGCTGCTGAAGAATAACAAATCTGTCATCCTTGCGCTTGTATTCTTGCAAGATTTCTAACGACTTATCAATAGAACCATCGTCAACGCAGATTATTTCAAATTCCTGAAATGTTTGAGCAAGTATGCTATCAAGACATTCTTGCAGATATTTTTCTACATTGTAGACTGGAATAATTATACTGATTTTAACTTCCATACTCTCCAATTCCTTATTAAGAACATATTTTGAAAAGATTTTACCATATTAAATACAGAATTGCAATATTAAAAACAGATAATTTCGCTCTTTAGATGTTTTCAATACGGTTTAACTCTTTTAGATGTGCGTATATTCTCATGAAGGGGTGTTTATGGACTTAAAAAAAGACTTTGGAATGAGATTAAAAGAGCTAAGAAGTAAAAAGGGAATAACGCAGTATCAGCTGGCAGAGATAGTTGGGATTGACCCTAAGCACATGAGTCATATTGAAACCGGTAGAAGTTTTCCTAAAGCAGATTTGATTGAAAAATTTGCAGAAGCTTTGAATGTCGAATATACAAAGCTATTTAAAACAGAGCATTTGCGAGATAAAGAGATTTTATTAAGACAAATTATTTCTTTACTCAAAAGAGCCAGTGAAGAAGAACTTAAAAATATTTATAAAATAGTTGATAGTTTGCTAGATTAGTTTCAAACTCAAACCGGAATTAGGTTGTAGAAAAGTAATCTTGCTTTGAGAAAAGAATAAAATTCTGTAATCTCTGACGATTTTAAGCATTTGCTCAAAAGTTTGTTTTTCAAAGTAGCACTTATTAATTAAGGCTTTTGATTCTGACCTTTGATTTAAAGATTTTTTTGCTCTGTAAATACAAACTCTTTTATTTTTGTTAATTGCCCGTATTAAAATCGCTCTCACATAATAACGGTTAAAGTCTGAAAAGGCAATTGTTTGAGCAATATTTGAGGGGATTTTTCGACCATATTTGTCTTTGGAGTTGAAAAATAAAGGCGTTAAAGCTTTTTCCAAGCTTTCAACATGACCAACTTCAAAAAATTTTCTGAGTAATAACTTGTAGCTATTGATATATTCCGACTTTATTGAACTAGGTTCATAAAATAAACCGTTTTTAAAATCATGCTCTAATTCATTAATCATGATTAAGCGGGTATTGTTGTCAAGGTTTGGAAAATAATACATAAAAGCTCCTTTTATCAAATTTTAAAATTCCTTAATAATAAGGAGTATTTTAATCATCAGTCTGTATGATTTAGATTTTGATGTTTCATGTATAATGTTGTTATGAAGAACGAAGTTAAGCAAAAATTAAACAACCCTCCAATAAAACAAGTTATTATTGGCTTGGTAATAGAAGGTCTATTTGATAATCCTAGTTCAATTGATACTTTTTATGAGCAATGGAGTTTGAAGGATACTTTTACTAAATCAGAAATAATAAAATCTGTAAAGTTTGAAGTTAATGAAAAGCCAAAAATATTACAAGATGTTACCCCAGGTTATGTATTTAAAAATGCTGATGAAACAGAAACTGTTGTTATTGAATTGAATACAATAAGATATAGCGACCAATCTAAATATGAAAGCTATGAAAGTTTCATAGAAAAATTCTCTTGTATTATAGAAAGTATCTTGTCATATTATGATAAAACTTTTAATATTAAAGAAATAGGTTTAAGATATATAAATTGTTTTGATATTGAATCACAGAGATTAGATAATGAATTTGCGATTGTTCCAACTATTCAATTAAATACAGAAGGTAACCCTCCTTTTGCATCATATAATAACTATCTATCAATGGCGAATGTGCAATCACAAAGCAATGCTAATATGTATGCAACTGTAAAAACTGTTTATAAGGTTAAATCCCCGTTATTGTTAAATATTACATTTGATATTGACACTCATGATACAACAAGTTATACTTTAAGTAGCAAAGAAGAGCTAAATGAAAAAATTTCGTACCTTAAAGAGTTTAAAAATTTGATATTTTTCTCTAACTTCAGAAATGCGTATGAAATGAAGGAGTTTCAGTAATGACAGCGTGTTCAAGGTCATGGGGATTACCACAATCATTTTATTGTGCTAGACCTGCAAGTATAAAAGTAAATATTGAACCTGAATTATTAGAACGGCTTACATCGAGTTTAGTTACAACAGAATGTGTCAATTCGGTTAAAACTTCTTTAACAGAGGAAATTGATAGTATTTATGAAGATTGCCAACATGACGGTTGGGTTAATAACAAAAAAGAAAAATCTTTAGGTATAAACTATAATTCAGCCCTTCAAGCAAAAGAATTTGCTAGTTATATTGAAGATTTAGATCAGCCTTATGTTGTTCCTTTTGCAAATGGTTGTATTGGTTTTGAATGGAATATTAATAATAGACTAATCTCTATAATGTTTAAGGCTGAAGGTAACTATATTTATAGTATAGTTTCCGATACTATAAATGAATATGGCGAAAATAAACAAACAATTGAAAATCAACAAAATTTACTTCAAAGAATATCTCAAGTTTTAGCAGAAAGCGTATTGTAGTTAATGGAAACAGTTACAAGATTTATTGGAAGTAAGAGTTGGTATAGTACAAACAATAACGTAGTTTTAGCTGCTGCATTTTATACAGATAGTAACAAAAGAGAGGATGAAGTTTCAGTTTTCGATATTGATAAAGAACTTGAGGCTCATCAGGAAGATAAAATTTTTGAACTAGGTGATAGAAAAGTTTATAAAAGAAAACCTCATACATTAGCTAGAGCTGATATGAAAATTTTTGATATTATCAAGATAAAAACAAACAATGAGTTTTTAAGAGTAGATAAAAATTTTATGTCAAAGCATTGTAATATAAGACCTTTTCCTAGCAATGATGCATTAGCTTTAAATGTTGCAGGTCAATTGGCAAGAATTTCGCAATTAATTACTAGGTCAAGGGCATAATTAGTTGTTAGTTTTAGCAAAATTAATTTTTGTTATTTATCTTATTTTCAATTTTTAAGATATTATAAAATTTAGTGATACACATTTTTTATGTAAAATTTTCTAAACCTCAATCCTATGCTGTTAGGCAATTTTAGCAATTTCGACTTTTATGTTGCATGTCAAATATAAAAAGCTTTATCATGCAAATATGTATATGGTATAATAAATACGCAATTTAAGAAAAAGGAATTTAGTGTGGCTTTTAGTTTTATTAATGAAGTTGTAAATTTTTTAAGAAAAAATGAAAATCAATTATATACAGCACGAGAAATTGTAGAAAATATTGTAGAAATTTTCCCTAATGCGTGCAATGAAAAGATGAAAAACTCCAAGGGAAATTATTTAAAAACAAAGAATGATTGTATTCAGCAATGGGTTGCTGAAATAAGTGCACATAAAGATTCTTGGCAAAAAAAAGGTATTTTAATGACAGCTGGAAGACCAAGAAAATATTACTTTGCAAATAATGAACAAACAGCAGAATCTTGTTCAAAGACTAAAAAGAATAATCAACCCGAAAAAGAATTATATCCTATATTAGCTCAATTTTGTAACTCAATTAATATTAAAACATTAAGAATTGATGAAAAAGAATCTAAAAAAGATAAAGGTAAAAACTACAATAAATGGTTGCATGCAGATGTTGTAGGTTTTAAAGATTTGATTAGCGACTTCAATAAACAGACAAAAGAGTGCTTAATTGAATACGCTGATGAAAGAAGCTACTTATATTCTTTTGAAGTCAAAGACGGAACCATTGAAACTTGGAATTTAAGAGAGTATTTCTTTCAAACGGTTTCAAATTCATCTTGGGCTAATTACTCTTATCTTGTTGCAGAAGATGTTAATGACAAGGCTATGGATGAATTACAGCTATTATGTTCTAGTTTCAACATTGGTTATATTCAATTAAATAGAGAAGAACCGAAAGAAAGTCAAATTGTTATTAAAGCTCCTAAAACTTCTCTTGATTGGAATATGATAAACAGAATAGCTAATGAAAATAAAGATTTTCAGAAATACTTGGATAATATAACACTTGTTTACCAAGGTCATTCTAATGATAAAACTCAAAAGCCAACTTGGGATATAAATTAGTGCAGGTGGCTATTTATATCATATTATAATTTTGGGAGCTTTACCATGTCTATAATGCTATGATATAATAGTCATAAAGAATTGGGAGATAGCATGAATAAACTTGCAGAGCAATTATTAAATAAATCCAAAGAAGCTTTTATTTTAGCTGTAGAAATTTACAATAAACCAACTATAAGATATAGAGTAGAGGGATTTGCATTTTTTATTTGCAATGCTTGGGAGTTGATGTTAAAAGCTCATTTATTGAAAACAAAAGGTGATTCAAGTATTTATTACAAGGATAACCAAGAAAGAACCATAAACCTTGAAAATTGTATTAAACTTGTATTCACTAATGATAAAGATCCGTTGAGATTAAACCTTGAAAAAATTATAGAGTTAAGAAATACCAGTACACATTTTATTACTGAAGAATACGAAATGGTCTATGTACCATTGTTTCAATCTTGTATTTTTAACTATAATGAGAAAATGCAAAAATTTCATGGAATAGATGTTACCGAGTTAATATCTCTAAACTTTCTTAATCTTGTTGTAAAAGAAAAATCTTTTGATGAGAATGAAATCAGAGCAAAATATTCTGATAAAATTGCTCATAAACTTTTAGGATTAAATGATAAGATATCTAAAATCGTCGAAGAAAGTAACAGCAATTTTGCTGTTAAAATAGAGCACCATTATTACATTACTAAGGATAAAGACAAAGCTACTGATACCGTTACTGTAGATAAAAATTCTACAAATCCAGTACAAATAATCAAGGAATTAAAAAATCCTAATGAAACCCACAAATATACTGCCAAAAAAGTTTGTACAGAAGTTACTAAACAAATAAAACGACTGAATATTAGTTTTAAGCAAAACGGAATTATTATGGAAACTTTTAACTTCTATCATTTTAACTTGTTTTGTAAATATTTTGGAATTAAAGAAAATGAAAAATGGTGTTTTGTCTATAAAGCTAATTCTGCTCCATGTTATTCTTATTCAATGCAAGCAATTGAATTTATTGTTGATGAAATCAAAAAAGATCCTGAAAATATACTAGACAATCTAAAAAGTAAGCTAAAAAACAATAAATAAGCTAACCCC
>CAZCZF010000059.1:0-11034 GCA_964503025.1 uncultured Vampirovibrio sp.
GGTTGAGATAATAAATAAGGCGTATTTCAGGATCTTACCAACTTGGCATGATACTAATGTTTTGGTCAGATCCTGAACAGCTTGAAAATTACGGATTTACATCCTTATTTTCTACGCTTTCAGGACGACAGATTTATTTAAAACTTCTTATTACCCTATTACCTTATTCCCTTTTTAGCAAAGCATCGACACCTCACCCTAACCATCTCCTCTTAGGCGAGGGAATGAAGAATGGATTGTTACGTAAATGCAAAGAAAAGCCGGAGGGGGGATTTTCCGCGCCCAATCCGGCAATTTTTTGTTTAAATACCAATCTTACATCGTTATTATTAATCTTTTATGTCTAACAAATTAAGAATCCATTTATCCAATTGTCTTATTGTTGATTCTGCTTCATTATTAATCATTGTTTCAGTAATACCATTTCCGTCTTTGTATTTTTCTTTTAATTTATTATATGCATATTCGTTATTAATACCGTATTCTTTACAATGCTCAAGAACAGTTTTGATTATGTGGTTAATGAGTTTTAATCTTTCTTTTGCATCTCGTTTTTTAGAACCAATACCTAAGAATCCTGTACTCTCGTATTCTGTTGCAATTTGTTCAAGAATATTGTCTGTGCCAATACCTTCTTCTGCTGCATAAGCTTCGATGAAACTGTGAATATTATCTTTGTTGACACGCATAATTGCTGTAGAAGCATTGCCCCATTCTGTGTCATTGGTATTCCACATAAGATTGTCAGCTACTTCTGTTCCTTTTTTGTACGCATTATCTACTTTATTAGGTTTAGCATATTCCTTTTCGGCAATGGCTTTTTCTTCCTCTGCTTTTTCTTCTTGAGTTTTACGTGCAGTTTTTTCCGCTTCTTTGGCTTTTTTCTCTTTCAGATTTTCAGTATTAATTGTATCTGCTTCTATAAAATCATCGTCTGTAAGATTTTTATACATTTTGGACTGAGCGTTGTTACCTATCTCTTTCATAATCCAGCCGCCTTTACTAATGGAGGCACAATCAATTTTCATTAATTTATTATTTCTAACGACATAGTACTCATAGCAGCCATCCTCTTTGTTGCCTTTAGAACGATATATACTTACTCCGGCAGGTATATTTGGAATAGTTTTTTTGATAAGAGAGCCGTCTTTTACTAAATCATCAACGCGTTTAACTGCGTTTTGGTAATCGATAACATCTTGACCACTTACTTCAACAGTTTCAACTGTTTCAAGTTTTTTCTTTGTATTATCAATCATCGTACAGTTGCCATCTTTGTCAACAGCTTTTACATCCTTAAGCTCAACAAGCTTCTCATCTTTTATCATATAAAGATGTGGTGGCTCATTAGTTGAAGTTGTTTTTGTTTGATAAACTCCGTCTTTTACTGTTTTCTGAAGATTCTCTTTGGTTATAAGTTCTTCAATTTTTTCTTCCGGTGTATCAAATTTATCATCAATATCAGAAATTACTTCTTGTTCTTCAACTGGAATATTATCGATGTCCGGTATTGTACTAATACCTTCATTTTTCAAATCTTCAATTGTTGATTTTTTAACCAAGTTGTCATTAACAAAATCTGTATCTGTTGAAGATATGTTATTTAAGAAGCTGTATTTTACTTTAATGTCATTTCTAACTTTTTCGGCTTCCATCATTCTCAACATTGCATAAAGTTTATCACATTCGTCCGCAAGCTTCATCAAATTTTCTTTTGTAAATTTGCCATCAGTTTTTACGGTAGTTAATTTTTCAGCAACAGCATCCTTTGCAGCTTCCAATTTAGGGAAATTGCCATCCATATCAGCAGCTTTTGCAATCAATGATTCTGCGATATTGTTAACACCTTCTTGTTGTAGTTTTAATTCATCTTTTGGCTTGCCGTCAATATTATTAGCAACAAGTCTTATAACTCCTCTTGAAGTTGAATCAGAGTGTTTGTCGTTCCAATAACTAATTTTTCTTAGTATCTGTGCATCTGAACCAGAGTCAAACGTTAGAGCAAGTTTATCGCCATTTTTAGCCTTGATGTCTAATGCTATGCTTGATAATTCTTTTTCAAGTTCGGCGTCACCTTTTTTGTTTGTACCGCTAAATTTATATCCAGCACCAAGAAGTGCTTCTTTATATTCAGGAATTTCAAGCATAGCTTTCTCTAATTTACTTTTGCTAAGTGATTTGTACAAATCTTTTAAAGCTTCCATTTTTTCTTCTGTGCTACCTGACTTATTTAATGCTTTATTTATTTTATCAAGAGCTTCAGGACTTAATGTCTTGTTCTGAACGCCAATTTCTTTGTATTTATTGATAAGAGCTTTCAATGCATCATATTCGCTATTTCCAGTAGAGCTTACTGTGCTGTTATTATTCGCCCACCAAGGAGTCCAGCCACCAAGCATATTACCGTTATTTCCGGTTTGCCAAGGAGCAAAACCAAAGTTTCCCATGCCGGATAAACCATTCATCCAACTTCCGTTTTGAAAAGAATTCATAGCTTGTTGAATAGCTAAACAAGGATTCAAAAGTTGGTTACCCCAAGTTCCAAATTCAGGATAAGTATAACCGATTGTTGGATCAAAATTTGGTGTTAAGTGCATTATCGAATCAGTTTGCATAGCAGTATTAAGACTATTCCATAAAATATTTAAAGAACCGCTTGGTGTGCTTTTTGCTAAATCATAATTCAGTGTAGAATAGTGAAATCCTGACATATTATTATCCTCTGTTTTTATCCTCTTATATATATAAAGTCATTGTTGTTAAAAAAATTGACTTTTTTGTAAAGCAATGTAAAGATTTCGTAACATTGTTAATATATAACAGATATACTATTGCGATAAAATCATTATATGGTATAATTCTTGTTGTGTATCGATTAGGAGGGCTTATGGCTAGAGTATTAATATCAATGTCTAACGATTTTTTGAGCAAAGTAGATAATATTGCCAATTCTGAACAAAGAACAAGAAGTGAGCTGATTAGAGAAGCTCTCCGCGTGTATATAAAACGTAATAAGATTTCTAACAATATTAAAGCTGAAGAGAATGCAACTATTTTATCAGAGTTATTAGGTTAATAAAATATTGAAAAAATAAAACGGACTTTGTGTGCAAAGTCCGTGTAAGTTTTCTCTAATAATTTTGGGAGGAGATTTGGGGATAGTTGATACATGGCATGCTACTATAAATTTCAAAATCATGGTATCTCATGCATAAAAAGTTTTACAAAAGTTTACAAATCGAGTGCGTGTAACTTCTTGGATTAGTATTCAAGTTGGTTCAAAACAGCTTTTACTGACTCCGGACACAGTCCAACAATGTTTTCAAAACTGCCTTCATATTTATCTAAATAGTTCGGCGGTAATTCTTGTATACCATAACTTCCTGCTTTATCGTGCGGGTTGTATTTTTCAATGTAATCATTAATCATTTCATCCGTAAGTTCTTTAAAACGGACATAACTTGTGGTGGATTGAAGTGCGGCGCGATTTGTCTTTGTATTTATTGCACAGATTGATGTTACAACGGAATGTGTCGCTCCGGAAAGTGATTTTAGCATCTCAAAAGCTTCTTGCTTTGAATGTGGTTTGCCTAAAATTTTGTTGTGTAAAACAACCACCGTATCAGCGGCCAACACCAATGAATTTTTATCAACCCTTCTTACTACATCTAAACACTTTTGAGTTGCCAAATCTTCAATTTTTTCATAAGAAAAAATATCATCAGCAAGTTTTTCGTCATAATTTGACGGTACCACTTCAAAATCCAATCCTAAATCTGTTAGGATTTTTTTTCTTCGTGGTGAATTTGATGCAAGTATTAGTTTAACCATTTTGTTTCTTTCCGCTAATTATTAGTACCCATTTTCGATAAATTCTCTGTTGCGGAATTTTGCACCTAATTCTGTTGCAATTTTTTCACACTTTTCAGGATTAATGTGATGAACTTTATCAAAACCTGTTACAATTGATGCTGAGACTTCAATACCAGCTGCAACGCAACTTTCTATAAAGTTTTTAACTTCTTCATAAGCATTTTTGATTTTCGGTTTACAAATTTCATCATATTGTTCAGAGTCTGCAGCATTTAAACTTACTGATACAGAATCAATTAAATCTTTAAACTCTTCCGCAACATTTGTATGATAAATTGCGTTAGCATGTCCGTTTGTATTAACTCTAATTTTGATTTCAGGATGATTTTTTCTTAGGTATTTGCAAAATTCTCTCATCATCTCGCGTCTCAAAAACGGTTCGCCATATCCGCAAAACACAACTTGTTTAACATAAGGCATAAAACCTTGAAACTGCTTAACGATATCTTCAAACTCATATTCGTCATCATGCCACATTTCTGCACCGCAAACATCATCTTTCTGATTTCTTAAACAAAAAATACAGGAATTAGTGCAGGAGTTTGTAAGATTTATATAGACCGTTTCCGGATGTTCTTCTTTTGTAATTGAATAAACCAATGTATACATATTCTGAAATACTCCTCGTTTAAAAAGATTATAACATATCAAAAAATAATGACGTAAAAACATCACTTTCTTTTACATCACTATTTTATTTCCTGTTTTGTTGAAATTCGTCCAATCCGAGCTTCCAGCTATCTTCATACTGAAAATCTCTGGATGCAATTTTGTCAGGAAGTCCAGCATGATGGATTTTTGGAAGCAAATATTTTTCACTCATTTCAATCGGTGCATCTATGTTATCATCCGAGTCCTGACAAACGAAAATACCTTCACCTTTTTCATTTGTTTTGTAACCGACTATGGTAATTTCGTGTCCTGCTAATCTGTTGTCATTTTCAGGATCTGGCCAAGTGTAGCCGATGATAATATTATGTCCCATATTCAAAGTATCTAAAAGTTCTTTTTTAATCGTTGCAAAATCTTTTTCATAGCCTTTTAATCTTCCGTTTTCATCTACGATTTGGTAGGTAACAGACGTTGTGTTTTTATCTTCTACAACTGATTCCGCATAGGTTTTTTCAAAATCAATAAGCCCGCCATCTTCTTGTGTCCATGCATTCGGAGCTCGTTTGTCAGTTAATGAGTTGTATGTTTGTTGAGAGCCTAGCTGCATTAATGTGGATTGCATTAATACGTCAATAATAGAACGTTCACCTTTGTCTCTGTGATGATTTTGTATTCTTGCTCTTATAATTGCGTATTCGTCAGGTTTTAAAAGAACAGTTGCTGAATCAAAATTATTCATTTGATGTGGGGTTTTAAATTTTTTCAAAAGCCATATTGATTCAGACGATTTTTCAGAAAGACTGTCTGCTTTAATATTTTTTATTACTTGATTATCGGGAGAGGTCAAACCTTCTACCATTCTGAAAAATTCCGCAGTATGTTTTGTTGCTAAATCAAACTCAATGCTTGCAGCTGGACAAGTTCCGGTGTGCATATTATCCAATTCCCATTTTGCTTCCGCAATTTTATTTGGGTCTTCCGAAAGATTTGTTATCAATCCGATAATTTGTCTCTTGTATTGAGCTGGGATATCTTCACATGTCTGAGTTATTACATAAGGATTTGCAAGAATATCCAAACATTCTTCCAAAATTTTTACTTTATCCAATCCAGGGTCACGTTCTTCTGTAATAATTTTGTGTAAATTATCAAGAACACTGCTCTTGTCATTTGAATTGTTTTTTAGCAATTGACCCGACTTTAAGGCATATTCCAATTTCTTTCTGTAACTCAAATCCAATTCGTTAGAAAGCTCTTCGTACTTCTTTTTTTCATCTTTGGTAGTAAGTGACGTTCTAACCGTAACAGCAGAAGTATACGAAGTTGCACGGAATGTAGGTTTTTGTTCCGGCTCCGTCGTAGCATTTGCAATGTTTGTTTGAGGTGTCGCTTTTTGTTGCACACCGACTAAAGGGTAATTATTTATAGTTTGAAAATCTACACTAGCCATATACATATATAAAAACAAATTTTACAAGAAAGTTGCGCTTTTGTTACAAAATGTAAAACCTTTACACAACGCCCATTTTTTCTTGTAAAGTGTGTGCAGATTCTTCATATCCCGCTCTGCCCATTAACGCGTATGTATAATTTTTTGCTTGCTCTACCCCAGGTTGGTTGAATGTATTAATATTATACAATTCACCGGCAATTGCAGTTTGAACTTCCAACATATAAAGAAGTTGCGCCAAATTGTACTCATCAACTTTTTCAATGGAAAGGGTCATTGTAGGTCTTGAATAATCAGCCAACGCGACACGTGTAGAATCAGCTTCCGCATTAATCAAATCATTAATTGTTTTTCCGCCAAGATATCTTATTCCGGTGTATTCAAAAATTCGCGGAATTTCCAAGTTTGTATCAAAATTTTCTACACGAATAAAGGTAATTACTTTGTTGTTTGGACCTTCATTGTAAAGTTGGATTTGTGAGTGTTGATCTGTTGCTCCTATAGCTTTGATTGGAGTTTGACCGACATTAACACGCGCTCCATCGTTATTAAATTCTTTACCCAAAGATTCTGCCCAAAGCTGCACATACCAATCAGGAACGTATTTTAATCTACTTGAATACGGCATCATAACAGAAATGTTTTTGCCCTTTTTCGTATCTAATAAATATTGAATTAAAGCACCTTGTGCTGCAATATTCTGGTGAATATCAGTGTTTTTTAGTGCTAAATCCATATCTTTAATTCCATTTGTAATTTGGTCAATATCCAAACCTACAAGCGCAAATGGAAGAAGTCCCACTGCTGAAAAAACTGAGAATCTGCCACCAACATCATCAGGTACAAAAAATGTTTTATATCCTTCCTGATCCGCAAGCTGACGTAAAATTCCCATTTTCTTATCGGTTGTTGCAACAATATTTTTTCTATAGTCATCACCAAGTTCTTTTTCCATCAAGTCCTTGATTATCATATATTGAGACATTGTTTCAGCTGTATCGCCGGATTTTGTAATAACATTCACCAATGTCTTTTTTAAATCAAGCACTTGCAGAAGTCCGTTTATGCTATCCGGATCAATATTATCTAAAAAGAAAATTCTTGGCAGCCCGTTTCTTTGTTCTTCCGTAAGTAAATTCCAATACGGTTTTAATAACGCTTCTGTAACAGCTAATCCGCCTAGAGCAGAGCCACCAATGCCAAGTACAAGTATATTCTCAAATCTGCCTTCTACCATAGAAGCAAATTCTTTGACATACCAAACAGTTTCTTCGTTGTAGCCCAAATTCATCCATTGAAGCCATTGTCCCGGTTTATCTTTGCGTTGGTTTAAACTCTTTATGATATCAGAAATTTTCTCGCTATATTCCTCAAATTCCTGATTAAGATTTAAACCATTATCCTCGCCGATAACCATTGCATCAATGTTCTTAAAGTTTAATTTAAGCATTACACAACCTTTCCATAATTGACATTCGTACTTTAATTGTACTATTAACAATTATTTTTTCAAGGGCTACATGCATAGTAGCAACTGTAAATGCGGGGGGATAGCACAAAAAATTTATTTGTGGTAATATAGTATTGTGAAGGTACTTTTTAAAATATTATTTACATTCATATTTTTATTTTTCTTGCAAGGAACTTCTAATCCGAACATCTCTTGCGAGTTACCTTCAGCATCAAATTATATACAAAATCATTATGAAAAAACATTTCTGGTAACACAATCATCAAATCAATCAGAAATATACGCAGAAGCGAGCAGCAAATCAAAGGATTTATCTTCCGGTAAAAATTTTGTTATCGGAGATAGTTTTGCAACTCTTGCGAGCTTAAGAGATAACACTCCGGATATTATTCCGGGATTCATTCATAATTTATCAACCAATTTACACTCCGAGATTTCCATCCGTGCTCCATAATTTTTGATGTGCATTAAGATAACTTATCTCTCAAAAATCCGTTTCTAGCGGAGAAGTTTTGCGTTGTATTGCGATATTTTGCAATACAAACAAGAGAGTGCAATACACATTTATAAAAAAGGAGAAAACAATGGATTTAACTTTATTAAAAGAAGGTTTCTTTATCATGGTTATTGGTATGGGAACGGTTTTCGTATTCTTAACAATTATGATTTATGCTATGGAAATTAGCAGCGCTGTCCTAAAAGTTGTTGGCAAATATTTTCCGGAAGAAGTACCTGAGGTAAAAACAGCAAAGAAAAAAGTTAACAATAGCGACGAAGAAATTGCGGTTGCAATTGCATGTGCAGTGGCTGCCGGAGCTTAGGGGGCGAACATGGAAGAAAATAATAATGGGCTTAAGGAGTCACACGGTTCAGGATTTATAAGTACAATAGTATTTCTTGTAATCGCAATTATTGTTATGATGGCTCTGCGGCATTTTCTTAATTATTAGTTTTAAAAAGGGGCTTGGTGCGTAGCACCAAGCCCCTGATTTTTATTCTAAACTTGCAAGTTCTCTTTCAAGCCGTTCGATTTCTGCATATAACGGTTCAATTTCTTTTCGGTCATATTCTTGTTTTTGTCTTTTTACTTCATTTGCTTTAACTTTATACTCATAACTCTCTTCATCAGGTCTGGCAATTGCATCTCCAAAAATATATCCTGGTAACCAGCAAGTAGCTGCGGCAAGTCCTGCAACAGCCCAACCAACCGGACCGGAAAGAGTTGTTAAAACT
Organism: uncultured Vampirovibrio sp.; assembly: GCA_964503025.1. Classification (GTDB taxonomy): domain Bacteria; phylum Cyanobacteriota; class Vampirovibrionia; order Gastranaerophilales; family Gastranaerophilaceae; genus CAG-196. The sequence continues at coordinate 8,640 of CAZCZF010000059.1, forward strand.
GAACTTACTGCAAGCCCTGCAGTTGCAATACCGCCAACAGCTCTGCCAACAGCTCTGCCAACATACTGACCCGTCGTAGGTTTTACTTCCATACTTTCATATTGTTTCATTTTTTCCTGTAATAATTTCTTTTTTGCAGTAATAGTTTTTTCTAATTGTGCCTTTTTCATGGTTTTATTTACATTTTGTGCTGTTGCTTTATCCATGCCTACTTGCTGAGCTAAAGCTTTTACTTCAGACATATTGCAGCCAGCTTTTTTTGCTTGTTCAATAAAAACGCTAACTTCATCTTTGTCCAATACACCATTGTATGCGTTTTTGCTGTTTGAATCTGCTTGTCGCGCAGCTTCTCTGATTTTTGTATCTTTAATTGATGAAATATCTACTGTCATAAATTTCTCCTTTTCTTAATTTTTCATATTTAATTTTTGCCGGCAAACTCGTGTTATGTAAATATAAAGTATTTTTGCTTACAAAAATTGTCTTACATTATGAGATATTTTTTCTGGTATTGGTTCAAATCCAGAAGCAGTATATCTTGTGACGGCTTAACAAAACTTAATATAAAACCGGTTTAATACGACATGTTATATCTTTATGTCTGCTTATATACGCACATCTGTCTCATTAAATTAATACAGAATATTACATAAAATTAATTAAGAGGTAAAATGTGGATATAAAAACTCAATTAGGTATAAAAATAAAAAGACTTCGTGCTAAACACGGTTACACACAGGAACAGTTGGCAGAAAAAATGCAAATTGCCACGAGAACACTTTGTGGAATTGAAAATGGAGAAAATTTTGTTAAAGCCGAAACAATAGATAAATTATGTAACGTCTTTGGTATTACATATTTTGAATTATTTGCATTTGACCATATCAAACCAATGGATGAACTTATTGAAGAAATTATATCAGATATTAAGAGCTTCAAAAATAGAGAAAAAATCGAAATAATTTACAAATTCATTAAATCTTTGAAAATAGAGTAATCATTTTAATTGTCCGTAAATTATTCTGTCAATTCCTGCCAAGTCTTTTTCTACGCATATATCTTTAAAGTTCTTTTGCATAAAACCTTTTACAGCTTCTGCTTCACCAATTCCAAGCTCAAACAACAACCAGCCTTTCGGCTTTAAAAACTTCGGTGCTTCTGCAACAATTTTTCTGTAAAACTCCAGTCCGTTTTCTTCTGCTATTAAAGCGAGTTTTGGTTCATGCAAAACTTCCGGTTCAAATTCATAGTCCGCAGGAATATATGGCGGGTTTGAAATTATCATATCAAACTTTTCTTCTTCACGTATTTTTGAGAACAAATCCGATTTTCTAAATACCGCACGATTATTTATCCCGAGTTTTGTAACGTTATCAAGAGCAACTCTCAATGCGTCAGAAGAAATATCTACACCTAAAACGTACGCACCTGTCTGTTTTGCAATTGTACACGCAATACAACCTGAACCCGTACCTATATCCAGTGCTACGCACGTAGACATTTGGTCGGCTGAGAATTGCACATTTCCATATATATTTTGTGATACCTGCTCAGCCTCAAATTCTTTACTACTGGACAATGAGTTCGTGTTTTTGATTATTTCTATCGCTTTTCTCACAAGAATCTCAGTCTCGTCACGCGGAATTAAAACATCAGGAGTTACCTTAAAATACTCGCCCATAAAATAAGCTTCGCCAATCAAATACTGGATAGGTATTCTTGTTTTTGCACGTTCGCGTACTTTTTTAAGAACGATATCAAGTTTCTCTTCTTCAAGGTCTTTGCCTAACATCCTATCCTTTTCCGTATAGTTGCAAAAATGTTCAAGTAGCATTTTTATCTCAATTTTTGCTTCGTTTTCCTCTATTCCGGCATCAGTCAATATCTTCGTAATCTCTTGAATGTTCATTTAAAATACTCTCAATCTCGTTTCTTAAATCAAGCTTCGATAGCTCTTTGACATCTTTTTTCTCTATAGAATATTTTTTGCACAATTTATCGTAATAGTAAAGCTGTTTTTTTGTAGGCTCTTCTTTTGACATTTTTACTTCTTGCAAAAATTTTCTTTTTTTCTTCTCAAACTCTTTGTTAGCTTCAATTATCGGACGCTGTTTCTCTTTATATTCGTAGTATTTTATGCATTCTCGAATGTAAGCTTCTGTATCTTTGATAAAATCATTTTCATCAATAACATCAGCCAAAAACGGAAACCTTGATGCTCCGAGTTCAAGGTAATATTTTTCATCTACAAGAAATTTATTCAAAATTTCTTGTAAAGACAAACCTAAATTTTGCTTCACTAATACTCTTAAAAAATTACAAACCCCACTTTTTTGAGTTTTATCAAATTTTAAATAAATTCTGTTTTTTATTTGATACATAATATTAATTATAG
>CAZCZF010000060.1:0-11027 GCA_964503025.1 uncultured Vampirovibrio sp.
GATAACCTAGCGTTAGTAGAAAAACTATGCGCTGATAAAGAGTTTCCGAAGGATCAGATTTATTGTATTGCTAAGAATACAACCAAAGATAACCTAGTATTTGCAGAAAAACTTTATCAAGAATATTCAAAAAAGGAACTTCCTGCTGATAAAATTGCATTTTTAGTTGAAAATTATGGCAAAATTACTCCAAGACAGCTTCAAAAACTAACTAGAATAGCAGGTAAAAGTAATGTTGCAAAGTTAAACAATAACAACTTATTAATAGCTTGTCAGGTTGCAGATTTGTATGGCAAAACAAATATCAATGAAATACCTATTGAGGGTAAAAAAGGTGTATTAAGGTCTTTAGTTGCATGTAATGAAGGTTTGTTTAATATTAGCCCTGAAATGCAAAAAATGTTTCCTATGTTACCAACGGATAGGGAGGCATATTGTTCTTTACTTCCATCAATCGTTCGTTCATTAGGTATTGAAACCAATACTTTAACTTCAGCACAAACAACAAGATTTAATCAATCTTTAAACGATTTATCAGAAAATTTAGCAAAAATTTCTGATACTGATTTTGCAGGTTTAAGAATTACTCAAGAATATTCTAAAGATGATTTTATAAAAAATGTTTTAAAAATAGTAAAAGATTTACCTACAAAGGAAAGACAAAAAGTATATGACTATTTTGGTTTTGAATTGCACCACAATAAAGGTAATCAAACAGGATTTTCTATTACAGGTTATCCTGTAAACCTTAACAATGGTAAAAAATTAGCACAAATTACAGACTCTAGAACTAAAGAAATTGTTGAACTATTAAGACCTGAAGTTATTAAATTTTCAGAGAAAAATCCTATTAAATGTAATAATCCTCAAATTGAACAATTATTAAATGATGTTGTAGATGTTTTGCCGGAACTAAGGGCTCAAATTGGTAAATCTCAACACTCAACTCACGATTTTGATGTACTACAACATTCTTTAAAAGTAATGCAAAAAATATCTCAAGATTCTAAATTCAAAGGGTTAAACGAATCTGACCAAAAAGTTATGATGTTAGCTTCTATGCTACACGATATTACAAAACGTGAAGGAAGTGTTGATAAAACTCACGCAAATCAAAGTTCGTTTGATACATTCTTTATTGCTAAAAAATTCAATTTATCAAGAGAAGAAGAAATTAAACTTTATACTCTCATAAAACATCACGAATGGTTAGAATATGTTAATACATCTAAATCAGAGGAGGAATTAACAAAACGATTACAGTCAGTAGCTTATGATTTACAAAACGATAATCTATTCAATATGGCACTAATGTTTTCTCATGCTGATTTAAGAGCTGTAAAAGCAAATGATACTTTCCATGATACAACTGTTGGCAGTGGAAGAAAAGCTTTTGGTGGCTCTGTTAGAAGCTACGGAGAATCAGCTGATGTTTATGCAAAAAGAATTCAAAATTATATTCAAGAGCTACAAAAATCTCAGCCATTACTTCCTGTAACAAAAATCCCAACTGCAAGCAGAATCGCTGATGCGATTACAGTAGTTCGACCTGATGGTAGTACAAATATTAAAGGGGTTTATAAAGATAAAGACGGGCTTATTGTAATAAAATACAATGAAGTTGAGGATTGGGAAGTTATTGGTTTCCCAAAAGGTTCAATTTCTAGAGGAATTGAAGCTCAAAAAGGCATTAATTATGGTGATGCGAAATTGAGTGAAAATGTTAATACAGGCAATATTAAATTCTTTGCTCATGGGTTGGATTATGAAAACCAATTAGCGAAATTCGATGCATTCGGTTTAGTTGATTCGGATGTTTTATTATCAATAAGCTATGCAGAAAGACCCGAAAGTAAATATAGATTCTTTAGAGCCCAAGGTGTTTTACTAGACTTTGATACAAAATATGTACATGGTGGTGGTAATACAGATTCAGGTTCCGGTTGTGGAAAAAATATTGCTGATTTCAAAAAAGATTATATTTTTGGTGGGAAAAGAGAATCTGATAGACTCTATGTTTCTGATTTAATCAAAAAAGCTACCGGCATGAGTGATTCAGAATATATTGAATTTATTAAAGCTAATGAAAATAAACCATTATCTGAGATTGAACCTGTAGAATTAAGAGAAACTATTGTTAGAGCATTTGCATCTATTAACTCTAATACTAGAAAGGGGGCTAGAAAGTATAATGAAATGTATGGTTCAAATCCAAAAGGGGTAATGGGTGTATTTGCATATAGTGTTGATTATACCGAAAAATTAGGAAATCCTGTTGATTTCTTAAATAGAACAATAGTTAATCCTAATGAACGTCACAGTTTTGGGAATGCTCTACCAAAATCCGTTTCAGAAAGAACTGAATTTTTAAGACGTTATGCTCTAGAACACAACGTGCCATTTGTAATCTTCGGCGATTAAATCCAGTAGGATTCCCAAGGCTTCTGATTGAGAATGACTTTAGGATGTAGCAGATTACATTCTTGGCGGGCGCATATCCTGTTTTTTGTCAGATTTACCTTTTTTGCCTCTTATTCCGACAAGAATTTTATCCCCTTCTTTCAAGTCACAATCGCAAATCTCTGTATACGAATCATCGCTTACACCCGTTTTAATATCAATTCTTTCAAGTTTTATACCGTTCTTTGTCCACAAACCTTGCGATTTATGTTTTTGTCCGTCTGATTTTGGAGTAAATTTTAACGCGATATTCGGCACAGTAAGTACGTTTTCATTCTTTGCCGTGATTATTGAAACATTCGCTGTCATCCCAGGTTTAAGTTTTAAATCAGCGTTATCAACGGTAACAATTACAGAATACGTTACGACGTTTGAAACTGTCGTTGGAGAAATTCTTACCTGAGTTACTTTTCCGTAAAACTCGCTGTCAGGATATCCATCAAGAGTATATGTAACATCTTGTCCTTCTTTAACTTTTCCTATATCGGCTTCTGATACGTTAACTTCTATTTGCATTTTTTCTAAATCTTGTGCAATTGTAAAGAGTTCAGGAGCTTGAAAGCTTGCGGCAACTGATTGTCCAAGGTCGATTTCACGAGAAATTATCATGCCATTTACAGGAGCAACGATTTTTGTGTAATTCAGATTTACAACGGATTGGTTATATTGTGCTCTTGTCTGATTAATCTTTGCGCGTGCTGCGTCGACTTGAGCCTTGTTTGCTTTATAATCTGCCTCTGCCTGATCAAGTTCTGATTTTGGGATAAAACTTTTTGCATAAAGATTTCTGTATCGTTTTAAAGTCTTTGTGCTCATTTCATAAGCAGCCTGTTTGTTTGCGTAATCTGCTTGCGCAGAGTTCATTGAAGCAAGATTTTGATCTACGGTTGCTTGAAAAGTTCTTGGATCAATTTCTGCAAGAAGTTGACCTTTAGTAACTTTGGAATTAAAGTCAACGTAAATTGCACTTATCAACCCAGAGACCGTAGATCCCACAGAAACTGTGTTTACCGGATTTATTGTTCCTGAAGCTTCTACCACTTGTGTAATTGTTCTGCGTTCAATCGGCACGGCTTCGTATTCTACGTGATTTTTACTTACTGCTTTAATCGTAATAAGCAGTGCTATAACAATTACAATAAGGGCTACTATATATCGTTTCTTCATACGTTATCCTTTTTATTTTTTTTAGAGTTTTGTTGTTTATCTTTGTTATTTTGTAGTTTAGTTCTTTTCTCTTCTTTTTTTACCTCTTTTTGGTAATCTTTAACATCCTCTACCGTGAGCGTATTTTCTTGCGGTAGAGCAATCTCACGTTCCAAAGTCGCTCTGGCTACGTTGTAGTTATAAACCGCTTGCACGTAAGAACTTTGCGCGTTATTGTAGTTTACTCTTGCGTCTTGGAGTTGGATGTAATCTCCTAAGCCGACTGAATATCTGCCATCTGCAAGCTCTAGGTTTTCAAGTGTTTGGCGAACTTTTGTTTCCAAGAGCGGAATTTGTTTTTCAAGTTGAATCATCTCTACGTAAGCATTTTGTATGTCAAAATATAAATCTTGGTTTAATAATTCAACTTCCGTTTTTGCAAGATTCAATTGCGAATTTGCAATATCAACTTCGTGCTTAACTTGCATCATATTGAATGTTGTACTGAGGTTTAATGCAACATTCATACCGCTATCAGCATAATTGCGATTATTCGCATAATTGTAACCGACTCCTCCACGAAGTTCCGGAAGGTATTGTCGCTTTGTTACTAATACATATTGCTTCATAGCTTTTACGGTAGCTTGCAAAGCTTTTAAATCCGGACGATTTTCTTTTGCGATGTCAACGGATTTTTCAAATGTGTACGGATATTTTTCAAATACATAGTTTTTCAAAACATCGCTTTTTTCTGCCTTAACGGCATAAACTGCATCTGAAATATCCTCAGGAAGCGCTAAAAGTTTTTTGTAATTTTCAATGTTGGTTAAACTCATTGGAACTTGTGGGTTCTCAAGGTTGAATGTTTCTGTGTTTTTAATACTGTATTCAGGTGCATAAGCCGCATACATTGCATTGTTTAAGTTAACAATCGCTGCTTTGTATGTCTTTTCAGCTTTTACAAGTGCAATTTTTGAATCGCTTAAGTTAACTTCAGCGTTAACTAAGTCGATTTTTGATTTTATACCTTCATCAAAATAAGCACGAGTTCTTTGGTAGTTTCTTTCGTTAATTTGTACATTTAATCGTTCAACTTCTACCAGATTTCTTGCCGCAAGAACTCCGTAATATTGGAGTTTTACGTTAAATATAGTAGTAAGTACAATTTCGTCAAAATCAAATTCGGCAGCAATTTTGTTAAACTTTTCCATTCTGATGCCGGCATCAGTCTTGCCGAAATCCCACAGTAGCTGTGAAAGCGAGCTATTAAAAGACGGAAGTGTGCGTGATTGATAACTGCCGTAGCCGTGATTTCTTTCTCCAAAACTTTGGTTATAACCTGCTCCAAGTGTTAGAGAAGGAAAGTATGCGGATTTCGCAACTCCTACGGAAGATTTTGCTATATCAAGGTTTAGAATATATTTTTTTACGACAGGGCTGTTATTGAGTGCAATTTTAATACAATCATTCAGAGAAAGCGTAGAGTTTTTCTCTATTTGAATTGCCTGAATTGCCTGCGCTTGAATTGTTATGCCTAAACATAATATTGTTAAAATTAGTTTAAATTTATTCATTAATCCTCGCCATTGCCCCACAATATTATAAACGATAAAAAAAATAAAATGTTCATTCTGTTGGATGAAAAATCTACCAATGACTATGCTCTATATGAGAATGTTATTCTTTATAGCAAAACATAATGCGTTTTCCAAATTTTTTCATGATATTATTAAAGAAAAAAGGAGAGTTACTATGTTAACAAAAAGTTCATCATTAAAAACAACTTTCTCAGGTGTTGATTTCTCAAAATATTCTTCAAAAACATCTGAGTTTGTAAAAGAATTTTCATCACGTGCTAATCAGTCGGGTAAATTTTTAAACTGGGTAAATTTACCACAAGAACAAGCTAAAAGATTAGATGATATCTACTCATTGGCATCAAGCTTGAAATCTCAAACCGGAGTAAACAAGCTTAGCGTAATGGGTATTGGTGGTTCTAAACACACTGTAGAACACATGTTGAGCATTAATGGTTTGAATATCAATTCTGATATCGTTTATTTTTACTCAGATGTTGATTCAATTAGTTTTGCAAGATTTCTCGAAAAATTAGGCGGAGATGTTTTATCCTCAAACTATTTAATCGCTTCAAAATCAGGTTCAACTTTTGAAACAAAAGACGGTTTCTTAAGAATCCAAAAAATGCTTGAGGACGCATACGCTGCAAAAGGTCAATCAGCAGAAGAAGCTAAAAAATCTGCTGCAAAACATTTTATTGCGGTAACAGACGGTAATGCAGAAAAGAGTGAGCTTAGAAGAACCTCTAACGAAAACGAATGGTTGGGCGATTTGTTCATTCACGATGATGTAGGCGGAAGATTCTCTGCATTTGATGATCACGCTTTGTTTACACTTGCGTTCGCAGGAATGAGCAAAGAAGATATGAAATCAATGTTAATGTCTGCGCAAGAAGTTTCATCACTTTCTTTATCTGATGATTTAGAAATGAATGACGCATTAAAAGAAGGTATTTTCTGGGCTGATGCTAAACTTAACGGAATTGAAGCTTCTGTTCATCAATATATGGGTTCTATGTTTGAAAACACAGTATACTGGCACGCTCAAATGCAGAACGAATCTGTAAAAGATACTTTAAAACAAGTTGCAAAGGTTCCTGATGCTATGCACCACTCAGCAGAAGCACACTTTAACCCTGCAAACAAACTTGTTTTTGCACTTACAGTTCCTGTAGACAAAGGAATTTGTGCAGAAAACGCAGAAGCTTATATTGGTGCGTTAACTAAGTCTTATGAAGTTTCAGGTGCATTCTTTAAAGAATATGTTGAGACCTCAAAATTAGGCTTGACTCCGGAAGCAGCAGGTGCTGTAACTCAACTTCGTGCATTTGCAACTTGCTATCAAGAAATTGTTGAAGCTGTTATGCAAAATAAAGCACTTCCTGAAGTTCTTGACAGCGTACTTCAACCACACGTAGAGTTCTACAAAAAGAACTTAAAAGGTGGTGTAGTTGTTCCCGGACGTATTTCATAACCTAAAAGGCTTAATAAAATAATTAAAAACGGATTGCTTCTGACTTTATCCTTGTAATGACTCAAAGTTAGTGATATTGTATTCAGTCATTGCAAAAGATGAGAAGTAGTCCGTTTTTTTTGAGAACTTTAAAAACTCGCCTTTACATTGTGTCACACTTTATTGAATTAGCATTACATTTAAGATATTCTTTAAGAAGTGGTAGATTATTTGGGAACAGTAAATGGAAAAAGGTTTTGTAGAAAACGGATTTATTATTAATTTAAGTAATGCAAAAAACACTACACAACTGGTGTTTGAGCTTAGTTCTATTATGGAACACCCTGATGTAAAAGGAAAAAATGTATGTTTGAAACTGGGCAGTCTTGATTTAAAGCAATCACAATTACTCAGTATTAAAGCTTTAATAGAATCAATGGATGCCAATATTGCGTACATTGATACTAAATCGGAACAAACGGAAGCATCTGCTGTTAGCTTAGGGATTATCGTTTCAGAAATTTCTGATAATATTGAACCTGCAATTACAACGACTTCTGACGCTGATGTAAAAGAAGAAGCGGTTGTTATTAAGGATGAAGAAGTTAAGGAAGAAAAAATCGTTGAGGTTCACGCAGATTTAACATCCAATTCAAACCCTATTGAAACAGCAGAAGGTATTGAAGATATTTATAATGAACAATCAATGGAAGAATTGTCTGAGATAATTCCGACTGAACATTTTGAGTCGGATTTTGAGTCTTTGGCTGCAAATGAAGGTTTGTTGAAAGCAGAAGAAACAAGTAAATACATTTTGCTGGACACAGGAGATGTGCTTCCGGAAGATGCTTGTGAAAATAGTGTAAATACAGAGACACTTCCTACTTTGTATATAAATCAAACACTTCGTTCCGGTCAAACGGTAAGTTATGAAGGAAATATTTTAATAATAGGTGACGCTCATCCCGGAAGTGAAATTGTTGCCGGTGGCGACATTTCCGTATGGGGAATTCTCGGCGGAATCGCTCACGCAGGTTCTCAAGGTAATGTAACTTCAAAAGTGAGAGCATTGAAATTGAATGCTATACAATTGAGAATAGCAGGTTTGTACGCAAGAAGAAACGATACTCTTAACGTTCCTTACGTGCAAAAAACAAATGAGTTTACTCCAGAGGAAGCTCAGATTGAAGATGGAAAGATAGTAATTTATAAAAAATTAAGGAGAGATTAATGACTGGTCGAGTAATAGTAATTACATCAGGTAAAGGCGGAGTCGGTAAGACAACAACAAGTGCAAACATTGGTACTGCACTTGCAAAAGCCGGATATAAAGTTGTCCTTATTGATACAGATTTAGGTTTGAGAAACCTTGATTTGCTTTTGGGACTAGAAAACAGAATTGTTTATACAATTGTTGACGTTATCGAAGAACGTTGCAAGCTTAAACAAGCATTGGTAAAAGATAAGAAAAATCCTAATTTATCGTTGTTGGCAGCAGCGCAAACTCGTGATAAAACCGCAGTTAATGCAGAACAATTGAAAGAAATCTGTGATACTTTGAAAGAAGAAAATGATTTCGTGTTGGTTGACTGTCCTGCAGGTATTGAACAAGGTTTCCAAAACGCAGTTGCGGGAGCAAGTGAAGCAATTGTTGTTACAACTCCTGAAATGTCTGCAATTAGAGACGCTGACAGAATTATCGGACTTCTTGAATCAAAAGAAGAAATTAAGAGCTACAAACTTCTTCTTAACAGAGTTCGCCCAAGCTTAATCAAATCAAATGAAATGATGAGTGTTGATGATGTTGTTGAAATATTATCTTGTCAGCTTGTCGGAATTATTCCGGAAGATACAGGAATCATTACGTCGACAAACAAAGGTGAACCTATTGTTAATGATGAAAATGCATTAGCAGGTAAAGCGTACAGAAATGTTGCTCAAAGAATATTGGGCGAAGAAGTGCCATTCTTGGATTTGGATGAGCCAAAAGGTTTTATGGCTAAGATTAAAAATGCGTTTGCAAAATTGAAAGCGAAGGTGTAGAATGGGGCTTTTCTCTGATATATATAACACTGTGGCTAGGTTCTTCCGCCCACAAGAAGAACAGGGTGATGCTTCCAAATCTGTCGCAACGAATCGACTAAAATTGGTTTTGATGCAAGACAGAACTAATTTAACACCCAAAATTCTTGAACAAATGCGTGGTGAGTTGATAGATTTATTGTCTCGCTATGTTGAATTGGACAAGGAACTTCTTGAACTTGATTTTCAACAAGAAGGTGATCAAGTTGCTTTAATGCTTTCAATTCCTGTTATCCGAGCAAAAGAAGAAGAGGAAATTGAAGCAGCTTTGGCGACAGAAAAAGCTGCAGAAGCAAATGATTCAGAAGAAGAATCAGAAAATAATGAAACTGATGAAAATTCTGCTGACGAGTCAGATGGCGAAGTTAATACAGAAAATTCTGAAAACGAGGTTCAAGCGGTTACAACTCCTGAAGATATGGTTTCTTCAAAAAAAGAAGAAGAAAATAAAGAGGAAGTTGAACAAATTTAGAATGATTAAAAAAAGAGTGGCGGTTGCGAAGCAACCGCCACTCTTTTTTACGTGTCGTATATTTATTCAGATGGTTGTAATTTTTTCAATAACAAAATAAGTGGAATTATTATTGCTCCCGCAACTGCAAAAATTCTAAATGCGTCAATAAATGCAGCAAGGTTAGATTGTTGCATTAAAAGCTGATAAGCTGTATGTTGTCCCATATACATAGCGGTATGTGGGTCTGTTGTTGTCATAAAGGCACTTGCGTATGCTTGAACCCTCTCTGTATATGTTTGCGCAGTGTCGGTTAGGTGCTGAATTAACATATACTGGTGTTTTTGCGCGCCACGTGAAATTAATGTTGCAACAATAGACGTTCCGAATGCGCCACCGATATTTTTGAGTAGGTTTTGAAGTCCGCTTGCATTTGTCATCTGGTCATTTCTGATTGTAGCAACAGAAAGTGTGATAATTGGAATCATTGCAAGCCCTAAGCCGATTCCAAACAAGAAGTTCGGAATTGCGATATTCATTGTTGAAATTTCTAAATTCAAACCTCCAAGCATCCAACTGCCACCTGCAATACATCCTAAGCCAATCATTACAAGAATTCTGTTATCAATTGCGTTGGCGAGAGTTGCACAAAGTACCATTGCGAGTAACGCGCCTAATCCTCTCGGCATCATAGATAATCCGCTCTTGAATGCGTCGTATCCCATTAGCGATTGCAAAAATTGCGGTAAAATTGCTAATGAAGCCAATAGAACTGCCTGCATTACGATTTGAACAACTGTGCCTATGAAGAAGTTTTTATCTTTAAATACGCTTAAGTCGACTAAAGCATCCTTGTTTTTTATCTGTGAAATAAGAAAAGCTAAACCACTTATGCAAGAAAGTGCTGAAAGCCAACAAATCCACGGAGCATTAAACCAGTCAGCGTTATTTCCTTTGTCTAGTACAATTTGAAGTGTTAAAAGCCATATAGAAAGCATAAAGAAACCAAAAGCATCGGTTTTAACTCCTTTTTGCTTTTGTGCGTAAGGTGGGTCATAAATAAATATTTTAGATAACCATAGCGCAAGTACGCCTATCGGTAAATTAATGAAATATATGAACGGCCAAGACCAGTTTTCTGTAATCCAACCTCCTAAAACCGGACCGATAATTGGTGCAATAACAATAACTAATCCGAACATAGCCATTGCTTTGCCACGGTCTTGAGGTTTAAAGTTTTCAAGTAGAATCGCTTGCGAAATTGGCAATAAGCCTCCACCGCCAATACCTTGTAAAATTCTTGAAAGCACCATTGCTTCAAGGCTTTTTGAAATTCCGCAAAGGCCGGATGCTACTGTAAAAAGTATAATACTGAACATAAAAAAGTTTTTACGTCCCATAACTTTACTAAACCAACCAACCATTGGAATAACAATACCGCTGGCAATTAGATAAAAAGTTAGAATCCACATTGATTCTTCGCGGCTTACGGAAAAACTGCCCGCCATGTGTGGAAGTGCAACGTTGGCGATTGTTTCATCCAATACAAACATAAATGCAGCCGCCATGGTTGGTAAACACGCAAGCCAAGGGTTAATATTTCGCTCTTCAATATTTTCTGTCATTAATAAAATTCCTATGCTGTCTATTTTACCATTGTATAACAAGAAAATCGTAACACACGAATGTTGCAAAAGCAACATGTTGTATATGCAACAGAAATTTGTTTTATGCTTATTTAAACCTTGACACAAAAAATGCAACAAAAAATGTAACTCAATGTGTATTATGTTACATTTTTTCTGCGCGAACGTGTTGCGCAAGTGCAAAATACAAAATCCTCAAAAAGCTGGATTCC
>CAZCZF010000061.1:0-10932 GCA_964503025.1 uncultured Vampirovibrio sp.
TTAGCTTCCGTCTTTGATTACCTATTAAATTTTGATTTTTCTAAAAATGGTGGGCATGAAGAGACTCGAACTCCCACGCTTTCGCACTAGTTCCTAAGACTAGCGTGTCTACCATTCCACCACATGCCCACATTTATGTGATCAGGGGCTTAACCCCTCAATATTAAATTGTCACTTGGAGCTTATGTGCCCCTGAGCGTGTCTACCCCTCTCCTCGAACGTGACATTTAGTCACCTTCTCGTCGGCAGGGCAACCTGCACAAGATCTAATATACCAAGAGCAAATTTAATTGTCAAATTAATATTCTAATTAACCTTGTAATATTTTTTCAAGTTTTATATAATATAAATACATTGGTGGTTATGTGCCAAAGAAATAGGAGAGAGTTATGTTAAAAAAACAATCAATGTTGAAATCATTGTTTGCGTCTGTGTGTGCAATGATTTTGGCAGCGCCGGCTTTTGCCGGAGAAGCTTCTCTTGTTGTTCCGAACATTAAGGTAGAAAGCCCTGACAGCTATCTTTATTTGCTAATTGGGCTTGGAGTCTCTATTTTTGGAGTTCTGTTCGGGTTGTGGATGTTCAGAGAAGTTAAAAAAGTTGATGTTCATGAAGCTATGAACTCAGTCGGTAACACAATTTTTGAAACATGCAAAACTTATCTTGTGCAACAAGGTAAATTTTTGTTTTGTTTGGAAGTGCTGATAGGTGCGTGTATCGCATTCTATTTCAGAGGTCTGCAAGGTATGGAATGGAGTTCCGTATTAATCATTCTCGGTTGGTCTGTTCTAGGTATACTTGGTTCATACCTCGTTGCTTGGTTTGGTATCAGAATGAATACTCTTGCAAACTCAAGAACTGCATTTACCGCGCTTAAAGGAAATCCTTTAAATATTTTGAATATTCCTCTTAAAGCAGGAATGAGTATCGGTGTTTTACTGGTATCAATTGAATTGATTATGATGCTGGTAATTCTTCTTTTTGTTCCGGGTGAACTTGCAGGAGCATGCTTTATTGGCTTTGCAATCGGTGAATCACTCGGCGCTTCTGCTCTTCGTGTTGCAGGCGGTATTTTTACAAAGATTGCGGATATCGGTTCTGACTTGATGAAAATTCAGTTCGGTATAAAAGAAGATGATCCGCGCAACCCTGGGGTCATTGCTGATTGTACCGGTGATAATGCAGGTGATTCAATCGGACCTACGGCTGACGGTTTTGAAACTTACGGTGTTACCGGTGTAGCTCTTGTAAGCTTCATTCTCTTAGGGGTATTCAAAGATTACCAAGTACAATTGCTTGCTTGGATTTTTGTAATGAGATTTTTGATGATTATTACTTCAATTATTGCTTACGGAATTAACAGCGTGTTTACAAAAGTATATGCAGTAAATACCAAAAAATTTGATTTTGAAGCTCCGTTAACAAGTCTTGTTTGGATAACTTCAATTTTATCTATCATTATGACATTCTGTGTAAGCAATTTCTTGTTGAAAGATATGGGTGAAAACTTATGGTTAGTTCTTTCAATAATTATTTCTTGCGGAACACTGGGTGCAGCATTGATTCCGGAAGCTACTAAAATATTTACAAGCCCTAAAGCAAAACATACTCACGAAGTTGTTGTTGCTTCAAAAGAAGGTGGTGCATCTTTAACAATTCTTTCCGGTATTGTTTCAGGTAACTTCTCCGGTTTCTGGATTGGTGCAATCGTTGTTCTTTTAATGGGATTAGCTTATTTTGCAAGCTTAAATATCCCTGCAGAAGTTATGATTTATCCATCTGTCTTTGCTTTTGGTCTTGTTGCATTCGGTTTCTTAGGAATGGGACCTGTAACTATTGCAGTTGACAGCTACGGACCTGTTACTGATAATGCGCAGTCAGTATACGAATTATCTTTGATTGAAGAAATTCCAAACGTAAAGGAAGGTATTGAAAAATACTATTCATTTACACCTGATTTTGAAAATGCAAAAACATATTTGGAAGAAAATGACGGTGCCGGTAACACATTTAAAGCAACGTCAAAACCGGTTCTTATTGGTACAGCTGTTGTTGGTGCTACGACAATGATTTTCTCATTGATTCTTGTAATCAAAGAAATTCTAGGTATTCAGCCTGAGATGATTTTGAACTTGCTGAACCCATACACATTGCTTGGATTTATAGCCGGCGGTGCTGTAATTTACTGGTTCTCCGGAGCTTCAATGCAAGCTGTAACAACAGGTGCTTATTCTGCAACCGAGTTCATTAAACACAATATTAAGCTTGGCGAAGCTGATGATAAGTGCGCAAATCTTGCAAACTCAAAAGAAGTAGTAAAGATTTGTACACAATACGCTCAAAAAGGTATGTATAACATCTTTATAGCATTGTTTGCATTTGCACTTGCACTTGCTTGCTTATCAGCTCCTGCAGGAGAAGATGCCGCTCCTGTATCGTTCTTCGTAAGTTATTTGATAGCAATTGCAGTATTTGGTTTGTTCCAAGCTGTATTTATGGCGAATGCGGGCGGATGTTGGGATAATGCAAAGAAAATTGTTGAAGTAGACATGAACGAAAAAGGTACTGAACTTCACGCTGCAACAGTTGTTGGTGATACAGTAGGTGATCCGTTCAAAGATACTTCTTCAGTAGCAATGAACCCGATTATTAAATTTACAACGCTTTTTGGTTTATTGGCAATGGAAATTGCCATTAATCCGGCATTCAAAGCTCATGCTAAGATTGCAGGTGCTGTAATCCTTGTAATTGCGCTTATTTATGTAGTTCGTTCATTCTACGCAATGCGAATACCTACTCAAAAATAAAAAACGAGTAGTTAAAACTTTTTCAAACAGCAGTGTGTTTTAAAACATGCTGCTGTTTGATATTTTAATAATTTTGTGATTTCAGTTCTTGATTTGATTATTTTTTTGCGTCATTATAATAGTGAAATTTTCAAACAGTAGCAAAAAATTTTTTTACAGGTTTTTACACTAGCATGAACACTATAATATCATCACAAAATTTATATAAAGCACCGTCAGTTACGTCTTTTAAGGGCATGACTAAGTTCGGTATGCATTCAATAAAATCAACGATAAAGAGCGGTACTGGTTTTCCAGAAGAATTAAAAGGTCTAAAACAAAAATATTTTAATGAGTACGGTTCAATAGATAAAGTTTTAATAAAATTAAGATTAAAACATGACAATTCAGAAGAAATGGCTGTTTTGGCAGCAATTGGTGTTAAACCGCAAAGACGCCATAACGGAACAATCTCTGTAGAACGTTTTTGTGCCGATGAGCAAGCTGCTATTAGAGATATGGGGTTGGATGAAGGTAAAATATTCAAACGTATATCTGATGTAAGAAAAAATGCGGAATTTGATGAGAAAACCAATATAACAAGTTTAGAAAATTTAGAGTCGGTTAATGGCAATTTATATTTGGTGTATTCAAAAGTTAATCGCTTAGGAAGATTGCACACTGTTGGCAGACATGTCTACTTGAATGATTGCTTAAATGAAAAAGATTTCAGTGATGTGAATATTTACGGTTGCATCTTAAAATAATTTGGCAAAGATTTTGTATTTACGATTTACCACTACTACTTAAAAAATCTTAAACATATTGCTTGCTAACCTAACTGATGGTAAAATACTGTTGGAGGGGTGTGCCTTATATCGGGGCATAATGATTAAGTGGAATTAGGTAAATTATCAAAAATACTAAGTAATAATGACATCGTCCTAGCAATAGGTCTAGTTGTCATTGTTTGCATGATGGTAATTCCTCTGCCGGCTCCACTTTTGGACTTATTATTGACGATTAATATTTCGTTGGCAGTAGTAATTTTGCTTGTTTGTCTTTATACACAAGAACCGCTAGATTATTCTTCTTTTCCGACCGTTTTGCTTATCGCAACTCTTTTTCGATTGGGGTTAAACGTAAGCTCGACGCGACTTATTTTGCTTAATGGTGAAGCGGGAAATGTAATTAATTCGTTCGGGGAATTTGTTGTCGGCGGTAATTATGTCGTCGGTGCAGTAATATTTTGTATTCTGGTATTAATCAACTTTATGGTTATCACTGGTGGTGCTACTCGTGTTGCTGAAGTTTCTGCAAGATTTACATTGGATAAAATGCCGGGTAAGCAATTAAGTATTGACGCGGACTTAAATTCAGGCTTGATAAACGAAGAACAAGCAAAAGAGAGAAGGCGCAAGTTGGAACGCGAAACCGATTTCTACGGTACAATGGATGGTGCGTCTAAATTCGTAAAAGGTGATGCGACCGCAGGTATTGTAATTACGATAATCAATATTGTCGGCGGTTTGATAATAGGTGTTGTGCAGCTTCACATGAATATTCAGTCTGCACTTTCTACATATACGATTTTAACGGTTGGTGACGGTTTGGTATCCCAGATTCCGGCGCTTTTAATTTCTACTGCAACAGGTTTAATTGTATCAAGAGCTACGGGAAAAGATGAATCTTTGTCACAAGATATTAAAAATGAAATGTTTTCTGACCCAAGAGTTCTTGGTGTTGTTTCGGGGCTTTTAGGCTTTATGGGAATTGTTCCTGGAATGCCTACACTTCCGTTTTTAACGATTGCTGCGGTTGTTGGTGGCATGGCATATTTTCGTGCAAAAAACAAGAAGGAAGCTATACGTACTCAAGAAGCTCAGAAAATTGAGCAAGAACAACAAGAAAAACTCGGCAAGAAAGAGAAAAGAGCAAAGGCAACGAGAGAAAGTGTTATGGAGTTGCTTAATGTTGATACGATTGAAATTGAAGTCGGTTACAGGCTTGTTCAGCTTCTTAATGTCGAAATGGGCGGAGATTTGTTGGAACGTATTGCTCAAATCAGACGACAGACTGCACTCGACTTAGGTATTGTTTTACCATCAATAAGAGTGAGAGATAACTTGCAGTTGTCTCCAAATTCTTATCAGATAAAACTCAAGGGGGTTGCGTTAGAATCGGGAGAAGTTTATCCTGAAAGATTTTTGGCAATGTGTGCCGGTGATCCTGTCGGTAACCTTGCAATTAACGGTATACACGCGATTGAACCCGCATTTGGACTTCCTGCTCTTTGGATCGAAGGAAAAGATAAGGACATGGCTGAAATGTCAGGTTATACTGTTGTATCTGCATCTGCCGTAATTTCTACCCACATTACAGAAGTTATTAAGAAATGTGCCTCAGAGATTCTTTCAAGATACGACGTACAGCAACTTCTGGATAACCTTAAAAAAGAAGTTTCAGAGGATTATGTTGCAGATATGATGCGCGATGTTACTGTGGGAGATGTTCAATTAGTAATGCAAAATCTTCTTAAAGAAGGGGTTGCAGTAAGAGATTTGAAAACTATTCTTGAGACAATCAGTATTCAGGCAAAAATTAACAAAAATCCTAATTTCTTGACTGAACATGTACGTCAGGCACTTTCAAGAAATATCTGTAAACAAAACCTTGCTGATACAGGAGAGTTATATGTTATAACACTTGCTCCGGATATTGAAAACACGATTGCAAAAGGCGCAAGTCCGGATGGTCAGAGTGTAACACTTGACCCTAGTTTCACTAAAAATATGTTTGAAAAGATGAATTTAGAATTAGAAAAAGCTATTACTGCTACAGGTAATCAACCTGTAATTCTGTGTTCTTCTCCAATAAGACTTTTGTTTAGAAAGCTTGTAGAAAGAACGTATCCTCAAATTGCAATTATGTCGTATAATGAAATAAGTCCGAATGTAAAAGTAAAATCTGTCGGCATGGTTCGAGGGGGGGAAACTAAGTAGGAGTAAATTAAGTAGGATAAACGATTAGAACCATTTACTCAAAAACAGTAAGCTTGAGGATTGAGAAAGGATAGATATGAGAGAACTAATAAAAGATAATCAACTGGTAACAATTGTTCCGCAAGATTTCAAAAAAACTAACAAAGGAAGAGTATTAGAAGTATCATCTGACGGTTTTAGAATGGAGTTGAAATACAATCCGGAAGGATTGTTCGTAAATCATATTTGCGATTTTTATTCTTTTACGGACAATGGTTATTTGTATTTTGAATCATATATCCAATCTCTCGAAAACAATGTTATTACAATTGCAAATCCGGTAAAACACAGATTTTTACAGAGACGTAAATTTACACGTATTAAGTTTATAGAGGATATGGTTTTAACTTACGGTGACGTTACTCATAATGTTAGAACTCTTGACCTTTCTGCCGGCGGTATGAAAATTCGCACTACAGAAAATATTGATATCGAGAAAGATTATAATGTTTCAGTAAGACTCAGTGAGGAGCAGGTGATAAATTGTAAATATCAGCTTATAAGAGTAGAGAAAGGTGATAGTGGTTTGTATACGATATCAGGTAGGTTTACAAGTCTGAGCAATATCGATAAAATGACTCTGGTACAATTCTGTATGAAAAAGGATATGGAAAACTTAAATAAATCCGGAAAGGACGAATAGATAAGTTATATGGGATATACCGAA
The DNA here is from genome assembly GCA_964503025.1 of uncultured Vampirovibrio sp. GTDB lineage: Bacteria > Cyanobacteriota > Vampirovibrionia > Gastranaerophilales > Gastranaerophilaceae > CAG-196. Next base: position 6,495 of record CAZCZF010000061.1, read on the forward strand.
AATATACGTTTGTTTTTTATAGTAGTAACGTTAATCGTAATCGGAACGGTAAGCATTATACGTGTTGGTGCGATTGACTTGCATGCAATTTTAACAACGGCAGCAGTATTAATTCCTGCAATTGTTGTTATGGGATACTTGGGGCAAAGAATTGGCGAAATAATGGATAATCCAAAAAATAAAGCTGATGCAGATTACAAGATTGCGGTATTAAATGCGTTGAAAAAAATGGATAAATCAATTACACTTCAAGAACTGAATGAAAAACTGACAAAACAGGTGGCGGAGCCGGATTTGCCAGAAAGCCCAGAAGATGATATTGATGTCTAAATTTTTATGTTAAAATTAATTGAGAATTAAGGCTGGACGAGGAGAAAAGAAATAAATGAAAGAAGCATATTTTCCACAGGAAATAGAGAAGAAATGGCAAGAAACTTGGGAAAAAGAAAATGTTTTCCATACACCGGATGATTGCGATAAACCTAAATATTTCGCATTATCAATGTTTCCTTACCCGTCAGGGAAATTACACATGGGACACGTACGTAATTACACCATAACTGATGTAATTGCAAGATTCAAAAAAATGCAAGGATTTAACGTTCTTCATCCGATTGGATGGGATAGTTTTGGATTGCCTGCTGAAAACGCTGCTATGCAGCACGGTGCTGATCCTGCAAAGTGGACTGATGAAAATATTGCTTATATGACAAAACAACTTAAAATGCTTGGTTTGTCTTATGATTGGCAGCGTGAAGTTACTACATGCAAGCCGGAATACTACAAATGGACTCAGTGGTTGTTCTTGCAATTGTACAAAAAAGGCCTTGCTTACAAGAAAGAAGCTGCGGTAAACTGGTGCGAAAAGTGTGGAACCGTGCTTGCTAACGAGCAGGTTATAGACGGCAAGTGCTGGAGATGTGATTCTGTTGTAGAGAAAAAATACTTGTCACAATGGTTCTTTAAAATAACAGATTATGCAGAGAGACTTCTCGATGATTTAGATAAACTCAAAGGTTGGGGTGACAATGTTAAAACTATGCAAGCCAACTGGATTGGAAAATCTCAAGGTGCAATTTTCAGATTTAAGGTAAAGGAAATTGAAGGCTTGGAAGTTCCTGTATACACGACCAGACCTGATACAGTTCATGGTATTACATATCTTGTTGTTGCACCAGAATACAAAGATATTGAAAAGCTTACAACTCCTGAAAACAAAACTGCGGTTGAAGAATATCGCGCAAATGCTCGTAAAATGTCTGAAATCGAACGACTTTCAACAGACAGAGTTAAAACCGGTGTTCCTTTAGGTACTCATTGTATAAATCCGTTTACCGGAGAAGAATTCCCATTGTGGACAGCAGATTACGCACTTGTCGAATATGGCACGGGAGCAGTAATGGCTGTTCCAACGCACGATACAAGAGATTTTGATTTTGCAAAAAAATACAATTTACCAATGAAAGTTGTTATTAAAAACAAAGAAAATCCGTCAGATTGCAAGGATGCAGCTTATACAGAAGAAGGTATACTCGTTAATTCTAACGAATTTGATGGAATGAAAAATACTGATGCAAAAAAAGCTATTACACAAAAGGCTGTTGATGGTGGATTTGGAGAATTTAAAACTCAATATAGATTACGCGATTGGTTAATTTCTCGTCAAAGATATTGGGGAGCACCAATTCCTGTCGTTTATTGCGATAAATGCGGTATTGTTCCTGAAAAAGAAGAAAACTTGCCTGTAATGTTACCGACTGATGTTGATTTTTCAGTGGTTGGTAAATCTCCGATTACAACATCAAAGACTTTTGCTGAAACGACTTGTCCTATTTGTGGCGGAAAAGCAAGACGCGAACTTGATACAATGGATACATTCGTTTGTTCAAGTTGGTATTATTTACGTTATTCAGACGCTAAAAATTCTGAAAAACCATTTGATAAAAACCTTGTAGATAAATGGTTGCCGGTCGATCAATATGTCGGAGGTATAGAACACGCAATTCTCCACTTGTTGTATTCAAGATTCTTTACCAAAGCATTGAAAGACTTGGGCTTGTTGAGTTTTGATGAACCGTTCAGCAATTTGCTTACACAAGGCATGGTGCTAAAAGACGGTTCTAAGATGTCTAAATCAAAAGGAAATACCGTTGATCCTGATGAAATATTTGAAAACTTCGGAGCTGATACCGCAAGACTGTTTATTTTGTCGGATTCACCACCTGCTAGAGATTTTGATTGGTCAGATGCCGGTGTTGAAGGTTGTTATAAATTCCTGAACAGAGTTTGGCGATTGGTTAGTGAAAATCAACAAAATATAACAAAGGATTACAAATTGTCTTTCCCTCTTGCCAGAGAAAATGATGACTTAGTAAGAACCGTTCATATTGCAATGAAGGGAATTACAAATGATATTTCAAATGATTTTCAGTTTAATACAGTAATTTCTAAATATAGAGAACTTACAAATGCCATTTACGAATGGGTGGGCAAGCGCAAAGAATTTACAGAAGAAGATAAAAATGTATTCAGCTTTGCAGTTGTTTCTCTTGTTAAGTTAATGGCGCCGGTTACAGTTCACATGTCAGAAGAAATTTGGCATGACCTTGGTTTTGAAGGTTCTATTCATAATTCTGACTGGTGTGCCTGGGATGAAAACCTTGCGAAGGCAAGCAAAATTACATTAGTTGTTCAAGTTAACGGAAAGGTTAAGGACAAACTTGAAGCTGATGAAGGTCTTGATAACGAAGGATTAAAAGCATTAGCCCTTTCAAGCAGTAAGGTAAAGGAGCTTACTGACGGAAAAGAAGTTGTGAAGGTAATTGTAGTTCCAAAGAAACTTGTAAATATTGTAGTAAAATAAAAAACGGGATTTCTCCCGTTTTTTTATGCAATTATGAAATTAAGAAAGGCGGTTGTGACACAAATGTCACAACCGCCTTTCTTAAAATAATTATTGTTCTATTGTTTCAACTCCGTCATCAGAAACAAATTGGATTCCAAATTTAGCACGGAATAAGTATCTCACCGTGTTGCTTTGGATTTCAAACATCATTTTATTGAACAAATCGTACGCTTCTTTTTTGTATTCAATTAGCGGCTCTTTTTGTCCATAAGCGCGTAATCCGATACCATCTTTTAACATGTCAATGTTATGAAGATGATCAATCCACTGATTATCAACAACTCTCAGCAAAATATCACGTTCCAAGGTTCTCATAATATTGTCATTTGCAAACAATTCTTGTTTTTTGAACGATGGGTCATATTGTTCTGAAATTGTGTTATAGAAGTTGATAATTTCCTCTTCGTGTTCTTTGTAAGCTTTTTGAGCCGCATCTTTTATTGAATCATATATTTTAGAAAATCTGTAAGATTTGATGTCATTAATTTGAATATATGCAAGTTGCGGAATGTTTGAATGAAGTTCTTTGATAAGAGTTTCCAAATCTTCTTGAATATACTCTTCCGGATTCATCTCTGGTGCGATATAACTTTTTAGAATTCTGTCAACCTCTTTGTCTATCATATATTCTATATCTGCTCTCAAGTCTTTGCCCTCAAGAACTTTTCTTCTTTGTGCATAGAACTTCTCTCTTTGAATATTCATAACGTCATCATATTGCAAAACATTCTTACGAATATCAAAGTGATAAGTTTCAACCTTCTTTTGAGCTGATTGAATTTGTCTTGAAATGAGCGAAGATTCAATTGCCATATCCTCTTCCACATTAAGCATATTCATTAAACCTGTAATTTTATCACCACCGAAAATTCGCATCAAATTATCTTCCAATGATAAGAAAAATCTTGTAGATCCAGGGTCACCTTGACGAGCAGCACGACCTCTGAGCTGGTTATCAATTCTTCTTGATTCGTGGCGTTCTGTTCCGATAACGTGAAGTCCACCAAGCTCAATTACTTTCGTGTGTTCTTCCTCTGTAATCTTGCGAGCTTCTACTAATGCTTCATTTTTTAATTCTTCATAATTTTCAGCATCTGGCATAACTCCATTTTTTTCAAGAGCTTCTTTCGCCAAAAATTCAGCGTTACCACCCAAAAGAATGTCTGTACCACGACCTGCCATGTTTGTTGCAATGGTTACCGCACCGACTCTTCCGGCTTGAGCAATAATATAAGCTTCTTTTTCGTGCTGTTTCGCATTCAAAATATTATGTTTTATGCCTTTCTTCTTAAGGAGAGCCGAAATATATTCGGATTTTTCAATACTTACTGTACCTACAAGAACAGGTCTGCCGATTTTATTTTGTTCAATAATGTCATCAACTACTGCATTATACTTTGCTCTTTCCGTCTTATAAATTACATCCGGATTGTTAATTCTAATGTCGGGCTTATTTGTAGGTATGACTGTTACTTCAAGGTTGTAGATTTTCCCAAATTCAGCTTCTTCCGTCATTGCAGTACCGGTCATTCC
>CAZCZF010000062.1:0-10434 GCA_964503025.1 uncultured Vampirovibrio sp.
ACATTGAACAAATAAAAAAAGCAATAGAGATAGAAATAAAATACAAATATATCAATATTAATGGTAAAACCAAAAGTTTTTCCTCATTTATTTGTTCCGAATTGCGTAAAAAAATCAAAAACAGCAAAAACCCAAAGTGGCAGGTTCTTTTAGAACATTTTGAGCGGTATCAAATGGATACCTTACCTCAAAGAAAAAAATCTATTGAAAAACTAATCAATGTAATAAAGTCAGAATTCGGTGAAAAGCCGGTTGAACAGCAATCTGGCACACTATCATTAAAGTCAGATGTAATGTATCTCAAAGGTATAGGGCCGAAAATTGCGTATATCTTAAATAAATTAGGCATTTACACCGTGTCAGATTTATTATACTACTTTCCACGCAAGCATGTTGACTACTCAACAAGAACGCGCATAAGAGATTTGAAAGTCGGAGAAACAACTACCGTATTTGCTACAATTCGTTCAGTACAAGCATTTACAACAAAAAGCAACCTAGGTGTTATAAAAGTAGGAATCAGCGACGGCTCCGGACGCTTAAGCCTCAACTTTTTTTCTTCAAAATCAAGCAAATACACATTAGAAAGAATGAAAGCACAATTCCCAAAAGATTCGGGAATAATGGTTTCCGGCACCGTCAAAGTTAATTCTTACGACGGTTTGTTGACACTGGACAAGCCGACATACTCCATTATGGACGACGAAATTCTCAACTCCTCAAACATCAATTTAGCAAGAATTGTTCCGATTTATCCGCTTAGCGAAAACTTAAACATCAAGACCTTAAGAAAAGCGATTTTCAACACAATACAGCTTTTCAAAAACGATATCGAAACGGTTTTACCGCACCATATCATTGAAAAATACCATTTACTCGAAAAGAAAGACGCAATTGAACAAATACACTTTCCTAATGACGACGAAGCTCTGCAAAATGCAAGATTTTCACTTATATTTGAGGAGCTGTTTCTGATTCAGCTCAGGCTCGCACTTTTGAGAGAAGAAAACAACAAGAGTATTTCTTCAATTCCATTAGAAATCAAAAAAGATAGACTCGTTATGAAATTTATAAACGGACTTCCGTTCGATTTAACAAGCGCTCAAAAAAGAGCAGTAAACGAGATTTTGAACGACTTAAACTCTGAAAATCCTATGCAAAGACTTCTTCAAGGAGATGTCGGAAGCGGGAAAACAGTCGTTGCTTGTATTATGCTTTTGGCGGCAATTGAAAACGATTATCAAGCCGCGATTATGGCACCAACCGAGATTCTAGCACAACAACATTATAACAATCTCATAAAATGGCTTACTCCGCTGGGGTTGCGCGTTGAACTCCTAATTGGAAGCATCGGCAAAAAACAACGTTCAATTTCTGAAACAAACTTACGCAACGGACAAGCAAACATTGCAGTAGGCACGCACGCTTTAATACAAGAAAGTGTTGATTTTGCAAACCTCGGCGCAGTAGTAATTGACGAGCAACACCGTTTCGGCGTAAAACAACGATTAGCGTTACGCAAAAAATCCAAAAATCCGCAAATTTTAACAATGACAGCAACTCCAATCCCTAGAACATTAGCTATTACAATGAATGGAGACTTGGATTTAACAATCATCGACGAGCTTCCAAAAGGCAGAAAGCCTATCATTACACAAATCGTAAATTCCAGACGACAAATCGCAAATCTCATTCGTCAAGAAGTAAATGCCGGACGCCAAGCCTACATTGTTTATCCGCTAATTGAAGAAAGCGAAACACTTTCAGCTAAAGCTGCAACAATAGAAAAAGAAAAATGGCAAAACGAAATTTTCCCAGAATATAAAATAGGACTTCTGCACGGAAAACTCAAAAACAACGAAAAAGATGATGTTATGGAAAAATTTAAAAACAAAGAATATGATATTCTCGTATCCACAACCGTTGTAGAAGTCGGTGTAGATGTACCTAATGCAACAGTAATTGTAATTGAAAACGCTGAACGTTTCGGGCTTTCACAACTTCATCAGCTCCGCGGGCGCGTCGGAAGAAGCGATTTACAGTCATACTGTTTGCTTTCGTCCTCTACTAAGTCACAAGAAACGCGTGCGCGTTTGAATATTATGACCGAAACAAACGACGGGTTTGTAATTGCAGAGCAAGATTTGAAAATCAGAGGCCCTGGAGAATTTCTCGGTACAAGACAAAGCGGACTTCCTGACATGCTGATTGCTGACATAGTAAACGACGCTAAAATCCTTGAAATTGCAAGAGGTGAAGCAATTGAATTTGTTAAAAATAACAACATTGACGATTTTCCTTTATTAAAAAATGCAAAAGGATTAAATTACGACGGAGATTTATTCGGAGCAGGATAATAAAACAATGGGCGCGGCTTCGCCGCGCCCATTGTTATCAATCTTATTGTTCTAAAATATAATTTATAAGTGTTCTGACACCGGCACCTGAAGCGCCTTTTATCAATTCTTTTTGTGGTTTATCAAGGAATGCAGTACCTGCAATATCAATGTGTGCCCACTTAACATCTTTTACGAATTTCTGTAAGAACACACCTGCTGCGGAAGCACCTCCCCAACGTGAACCTGAATTTTTCATATCAGCAACATCACTCTTCAAACCATCAAAATATTCTTCCCACAAAGGTAACTGCCAATATCTTTCACCATTTCTTTCAGCTGTATTAATAAGATTTTTAATGAGTTCTTCATCATTACCCATAATACCAGCTGCCGTTGTGCCGAGAGCAACCATACAAGCACCCGTAAGAGTTGCAAAGTCTATAACTTCATCTACACCAAGTTCACAAGCGTAACAAAGAGCATCTGCAAGAGTCAATCTACCTTCTGCATCCGTGTTATCAACTTCAATAGTCTTGCCATTTTTAGCCGTTAAAATATCACCAGGTTTGTAAGATTTACCACCCGGCATATTTTCACAAGCAGCAATAATTCCGTGAACTTCAACTTGCGGATTGAACTCTCTTATAATACTCATAACCGCCAAAACACAAGCTGCACCTGACATGTCGTCTTTCATTGTAAGCATTAATGAAGCAGGCTTAATATCAAGTCCACCGCTATCAAAAGTTATACCTTTACCGACAATTGCAATTCTCTTCTTCGGATTTGCACAAGAATATTTCATGTGAATAAACTTAGGTTCTTGAACGCTTCCTCTTCCGACAGCTAAGAATGCGCCCATTCCCATTTTTTCACATTCTTCTCGGTCGTAAATTTTTGTTTCTAAACCCAAATCACACGCAATATTAGCAAGTTCGGAAGGTGTCGCAAATTGCGCAGGCTCATTCGCAAGATTTCTTGCAAATGCCATTGCAGAAGCAATTTTTTCAGCTTTTTTTACATTGTCTGCATTAGCCTGAACATACACTTCTTTAACTTTGTTATCCTTTTTCTCGGATTTGTACTTATCAAAAGAATAATCTGCAATCAAAGCACCCATTGCGAATTGTTCAGAGTAATCAAATTCAATACCATCAAGAGAGAATGCAACGATTTTTGCTTCCATTTGCATAGCTTTTTTAATTGCTTTTGCTACAGCTTCTCTCATTTTATTAGGGCAAAATTCGGATTTTTTGCCAAGCCCGAGCACAAGAACTTTTCTGTAAATTTCTTGACCATAAGTAGGCAATAAGTAAGTTTCACCAAATTTTCCTTTAAAATTATCTTGTTCAACAGCGTATTTGTTCGCTAGCTCACTGGTAGTGTTTTCGTCCTCAAATTTGTTAACCACAAGAATATCCGCTTCAATGGCTTTGGCGTTATCAACAACTTTTATTTCCATATAAAACTCCTTTCTTATTTTCTAATAAAAAAAGGAGGCTTAAACCTCCTTTTATATAAATGGTGGACTTTCGGAGGCAAACCTCACACTTTTATCAAAAAAATTATTGGATGTATGCAAAGATACAAACAACATTTTATTTTTTGAAACAGTGCAATGTTTTCTTGCTGCCTAACTCCTTCAAAGTCCGATATTCTCTTTTATAGCACCAATTCTTTTAAAATGCAAGAAAAAGCCCACGCAAGCATGGGCATAACGTATTTAAGAAAGGATGGTAAGAAATTTTTCTAAATCATTTAATCTGTTCAACCAGCCGTTCAAGAATTTCTTCTGATTACCGTATTTTGAAAACTCATAATATTTTGCACGTCTTGCAGCAATAAATTTTTCAGGGTATTTATATTGTGCTGCTTTCAAAAATTCTTGAACACGACCAACCCCCATATTTACGGCGGTATCAAAACAAAGTGCAGCAAATTTTGGTGTCATTTTTTCACAACCTGAAGCAAGCCAATAATTTTTGTAATAAATTTCTTTTACTTCATTATCAGAAATAAATTTTACATCTTTTCTTGTTTTGCCTTGTGCTAATAGCCAGCGGTTATAGGTGCTTTGTGTAATTCCTTTGTTAGTTGCACCGCCCTTGTCGTCTGGGTCTTTAACATAGCCGCCTTCCCATTTCAGAACCTGTTTCAAACATTTTTCAAATAAATCATTCATGGTGTTTCTCCGTAGTCATCAAATCAATAATGTGTGAAAGTGAAGTGTCCACCTTGTCAAATCGTCTTGAACCTTCAGCAAGCCTTTGTTCAACATTATCAAATTTGCTTTCCATATTTTTTTCAAATTGCTTAAATACAAGCAATGACAAGTATTTTTCTGAAACTTCCTGCAATATTTTTTGTTTTAATTCTGCAATTTCTGTGGGTGTTGCAAATAGTTTTTTGTCTTTGAAAAACATCCAAATAAGCAAGATATAAGGGGCTGCTTCCATTATATTGTTAAAATCAATATTCATTCAGCACCTCACTTCAAACAACCGTTTGTTTTTAAGTCATCATAAATTTTTTGCAGTTTTTCTTCTGTATAAGTCAAAACTTCTGTTGTTTGTTTGGCAATTCCTATTGCGTTCAGTACAAAAGAAATACATTGTTGCATTTTGGCTTTTCCAGCAGTTTTGTCATACATTACCTGCAATATATTCATAAGCACTTTTATATTGCCATTGTGAAGTTCAATAAAATTTTTAATTTTATTTTTTACGGTTTTTGTTTTGCTGAACAAATTAAATAATTTTCTGATAATTTTCATTTTTTCCCCTTTTCTCACTTACATAAGAAGGGCTTATTTCCAAGCCCTTCTGTTTAATGTCATTTGAAACACATCAACGCACCAACTCATTATATTGGCTTCAGTTCTTCTGATGCAATTGGTATTACTTTTGAATTATTACATTCAAGCAAAAAATAAAATATCTTATCAAATGCTTACCGATATGGGTGATGAAACAAGACCGCCAAAAGGACAATTTGACAAGTTTGAATTTGACCAAATGATTGGAAGCCTAACACCACAAGAACAACTTATGGGTGATATTCTTCAAGTATCGGCAGAAAAATATTATGACGGTTTAAATGCTTATCATATTAAAAAATATCATACCGATTTAGGAAAAGTAAGTTGTTATTTCCCACGTCTATCCGAAACAGAAGACCCTAAAATGTTAGACGTGTTTAATGACTACGTTTCTTATAATGCAAAAGATTCATCACAAAAACATAGAACCGCTTATATCGGCACAAGAATAAAACCTGCAAATGCAGTTGCAGGTTTATTTCAACATATCGAAAAAGCAAATACGATTATTGTTATGGGTGAACAGTTAGACCTTATGAATAAAGTTTTCAATAATTCTAACTTGAAAAAGAAAATTGAAAATCACTTTGGTCAAGATATTACACAAGCATTTTATCAACACGTAACCGCAAATTTGTATAGTGGTCAAAAAGCAATTCGTTCATTGCAGGAAGAATTTTTTGCAAAACTTGCAAACAATGTAATCAAGACACAAATCTTTGCAAAGCCACAAGTAGGTTTAAAACAGGTCCTTTCATTTATGAACTACGGCAAAGGCGACGAATATGTTTCTGCAGGTGAATGGTTAAAAGAATTCACAAAGCAAACATTAACACCTACGCAATGGAAAAAGAACGTTGAATTTATGCTTGAAAATGATTTTCTAAAGGATAGATTTACACGTGGTGGATCTACAGACGCATTAAAAAGACAATTAGAAAATAGGATTTTTTCTAAACTTAGTCTGCTTGATGAGTTCTGGGGTTTGCCTATCAGGTTAGGCGATATGGGTGCTATTATCTGGGGCGGTAAACCATACATTGATGTATTACTAAAAAAAGGATATACAAAAGAACAAGCCTTTAAAATCTTTATTGAAACAACGGTGAATGACCAACAATCAAGTATTCCTTCAACACTATCAAACGCACAACGCAATGTTAAAAATAGTGCATGGGGTACAATGATGTTTGCATATCAGAACACACCATATCAATATTTACGTTCCGCTTACACACCTATTGTAACCGCACTTCAAAAAGGTGGTAAAGAAAATATTAAAAAAGCAGGAAAAATGTTTTTTATTTATGGTTGGTTATTCCCTGTAATATTCAATATTGCTTCATCATTATCAATCTTTGCAGTTGGCGGTGATGAAGACCAATTAAAAAAAGATATGCTTTACGCATTTTTAGGATTGTTCGGAATGTTGCCAATTACAGGCGATTTTATATCAGCAATCATTTATGGTTTAGCAGGAGATTATCAATCTGGCGGAAGTGATTATTTTTCAAGTGCAACAAGAAAATTAAATAAACTCGCATTGGATATTAAAAAAGATAAAGTAACACCAAAAGATATATGGGATTCAACCGTAATATTTGGTGAAATATTTGGTGGTCAACCTGTTGGTGCGGTCGGAAATGCTGTATCTGGTGCATACAATGTAACACAAGGTGAAGTTGCAAAAGGTTCTTTAAAACTTCTTGGCTTCTCAGATTATAGAGCAAAATACGTAACAGGCGAAAAGAAAGACAAAAAATAAAAAAGGAGTGTCAAAATGACAAATGAAACAAATTACAAACCTTGTAGGTTTAAGTGTAACGGTGCAACTAAAGATTTTTCTTTTGAATTTCAAGTTCACAAGAATAATGAATTGTTTGTAAATCTAATAAACACAGAAACACAAGAAGTTACTTTGCTTGTTGAAGGTTCTGATTATTCCGCAAAACTTGAAGCAGTCGGTGGAAATATCACAACTACAACTGCTTATGCTGATATTTACGAAATAATGATTTCAAGAAAAACATCTTTCTTTCAAGGAAAATCTTTTGCAACTTCCGCAGGTTTCCAAGCAAGTGAAGTTGAAAACGCATTTGACCGTATTTCTTGCGGTCTTCAAGATATGGATTATAACATTGAAACGTTTAAAGAAGAATATTCTGCAGAAACAAATGAAAAGATTACCGACTTTGAAGACGAAGTTAATTCAAAAATATCACAAGTAACAGAAGCAGTTAATCAATTACATAGGCTTGATGAAGTTCTTGAAACGTGCGAACGTTATGCGGTTGTTTCAGAAGAACAATCAATAATTGCGCAAAATCAAGCAGTTCTTGCGGAAGAAAAGGCACTTGAAGCTGAACAAACTTTAGCGCAAATGCAAGAGGAACACGCTCTTGCGGTCAATGATTTAACCACAACAAAACAAAATTCAATTGCGGAAATTCAGGCTTGCGGAATTTGGCTTGAGGGGGATAGATTATTTTACAAAGATGAAGATGGTGTTGTTCATGAGTTTCGCAACGATTATGGCGGTATTGCACCAATGCCCGTAAAGCACAAAGAAGTGAAAAAAGTTGAAAACGGTAACCTTTTAACTTGGTCTGACCCTGACGACAGTGTTTATCAAAACAATGTTTACTGCACTTGGGGGAATACTTTAATCGTCCGCAAAGAGGGTTCTTATCCTGAATCGCCGTTTGACGGTGCTATTGTTGTAAACAACACTATAAGAAATCAGTATGCAGCTGACGGTTATCTTGATGAAGTTGATACATCAAAAGATTGGTATTACAGAGCTTTCCCTCGTTCAATAAACAAGGTATATAATTTATCTGATAGAAATAAATTTGGGTTTTGGTGCTATTCTTATACGGAAGTATTAACAGAATCAAACCCTGCCAAAAGAATTACGTATTCGGAAGATAATGAATATTTTGAACCTTGCTATATGGATTTTACAAATGACGTTTTTAAATATATGGATTGGGAAAATTCACCGTTTTTCAATTGGGATTATATCCGTCCTTGTATGGTTTATAACGAAAATGCTGTTGATGAAGAAGGGAATAATTTAAGCGGTCAAGTAATGGAATGGCTTGACCCTGACGACCATAGCAAAACAATAGACGGTCAAGCTTCGCACGTTGCAGATAGCACATGTAATGCCAACGCCATGGTATGGAAAAAAAGAATATTTTCAAAAAGAGTAACTGTCGGAAATGTTGTAACGGTGTATTTCTCAAATGTAAAACGTGATAAAGATTACGACTGTCCTCAATGTAAACGTGCAGACGGAACATACACAGACCATTATTTTACTCCAATGTTTCATGGTTCACTTATTAACAATATTCTTTATTCTCTTGCAGGTGGTCTTACTGCAATTTCGGGCAAAACCGCACAAAATGAAATTGATTATGCAAGAGCAAACGGAACTACTTATGCACATTGGGATACGGAAGTTCTTGCGGATGTTTTGTTTGAAGAAGATGTCTTTAAGCTTGTGTTCAAAAATACGGACTCTCAATCAGTTTTGGGTAATGGCGTAACAAACAGTTCAAACGGTTTGAGCGGTTCAGGCAAAAGCGGAGTTACAATTGCAAAAGGCGAAAATTACGGTAAGACAACATCAGATTTTCCTGTAAAATTCAGATACAGAGAAAATTATTATGCTTATCAATGGCAACGTGTTCGTGGATTTATTATTGATAATGGTGTAACAAAAATAAAATTAACAAGAAGCTCCGTTGACGGTTCAACAGTTGAAGATTACAACATTGACGGAACAGGATATATAACACTTTCAGATGTTACTGCAACAAGCGGTACTTCTGGCGGTTATCAATCTGGATTTGTTTCAAATAAATATGGAACATTCTCAACAGTTGTTAGTGGCTCTTCTTCAACCTTTATACCTGACGGTCGTTGGCATGATGATTCAAAACTTGCTTATCCTTATCGTGGCGGTAGCTCGACCGTTGGGTTGCTTTGTGGCGCTTTCTGTTGGTCTTCTAACTCTGCGGCTTCGCTTGCGTCTTGGTACATCGGCGCTTCTCTTTCATGTAAACCTCTTTAGGGGGTTTGGGGGATTTACTCCCCCAATGATGATTTAACGGAATTGTTTTTGGTCGATAGCAATTCTAAGGTGTAGTATAGTAATTTCTTTGTAATATTTAAAAAGTTAAGGGATTAAGGGTGTGCTTGCACGTTGTGCCTTATCGTGGCGGTAGCTCGAACAATGGGTTGCTTTGTGGCGCTTTCTGTTGGAATTCTAACAATGCGGCTTCGAATGCGAATTGGAACATCGGCGCTTCTATTTCTTAGAGAAATCTCTTTTTAATGCAGTCTTTATTCCGTATCGCTTGATAAAAATTAACCGACAAAGAGGCAGAGCTTAGTAGTCAATACAAGGTATTGCGGTCGAAAAGCTTTGAGGTTGCTAAGAAAGAATAAAATTTTTTAGATATATGAAAACATATAAAAACCTTTTTGACAAACTGATAGACTATGACAATATTTACAAAGCAATTATTAATGCTTCACGCAGGAAAAAGAACAGAACTGATGTGAAAAAAGTTCTGAATAAAATAAATTTTTATATTTACCGATTGCAGGATTTAATTACTCAAGACCGTTTGAAAATCAGAAAACACAACGCAAATTTGATTAATGACGGTATGAAAGCTAAACCACGCTTAATCGTTAAACCTGATTTTGTTTGGGAACAAATTTTGCACCACGCTTTTGTTCAGGTTTTAAAACCTATTTTTATGAAAACAATGTATGTTTGGTCTTGCGGTTCGCTTCCGAAGCGCGGTGGTTTGTATGGTAAAAAATACCTTGCAAAATATATTAAAAATAATCAGAAAAAAATTAAGTATTGTTTTAAAGCTGACATCAGGCATTTCTTCCAATCAGTTGATATTGAAATTGTCAAGAAAATGTTAGAGCGAAAAATTAAAGATAAAAGATTTCTTAAAGTGTTATTTTTAATTCTTAATTCAAATGTCGCAATTTGGGAAAATCAAGATGTTGATATGGGATTGCCAATCGGTTGGTATATCGCTCAATGGTTGGCAAATTGGATATTAACAGAAACGGATTACAAGATTAAGCAAGTATTGAAAATAAAATGTTATGTCCGATATGTTGATGATTTGGTTTTATTAAGTCAAAACAAAAAAGACTTACACAAAGTTTGTACTGCTCATTTTTCTATGCTTAATTATTCTTTTTGTGATATTATCTTTTTATGAAATCCGCAGTCGTATA
>CAZCZF010000063.1:0-10067 GCA_964503025.1 uncultured Vampirovibrio sp.
TTATAATTTTAACATTATTGAAATAATTTCATATATTTTTTTTAGTTTTTTTATTGAACAGTTTTGGAGCAGAGCAACAATATTATTAATAATTTCCTCATTAACCGTAGATTTAGTCAGTAACAATTCAACCGGAGTTATGTTGAACACATTACAAATTTTATCTATAGTTGAAGCAGTAGGTTGATAACGATTTCTTTCAATATTTGATAATCCATTAAGGCTCAATCCGATTTTCTCAGAAAATGCTTCTTGAGTAAGATTATGCTTCAAACGCAACTCTTTGATATTTTCTGCTAATATTTTTTGATAGTCCATACATTATAGCATATAATAATTCGCCAATCAGTTTAACACATTAAATGTATAATTATATGGCTATATGATTGTAACAATTTGTTTACAATCGGGTATTTTAAAGCAATTTTTATTTCTTTTGTTTTTTAATATATATGTATGAAATCTAAATTGAAAGGCTAGAGATTATGACAATGATAACTCCAATTGAAATAACGTCCAATTCTAACGTTAAACACCCCAAAAGACTCAACGAGAAGCAAGCAGCTGAAGAAATAAAAGCTTTGGTATCACAATTAATATCTTCAAACCCCAATATAACGGAAGATCAAGTTAGAATTGAAGTTTCTAATCATTTGGAAAATCTCGAAAAAAATGGTACAAAAATTGGTAAAGCAAAAGCAAAAGAACTTGGCAAATTATCCGAGACAATAAAAGAATGTCGTCCGAAACCTATTGTAACGTCCCCCGTTATTAAACCGCAACCGGTTATAAAAACAACAGAAATACCGACCGAGAGTTTTATTGCCAATTCTCCAATGGTAAAACCTAAAATTCAAACAACTCCTAGTAAAAAAGAAGAAAAACTTATTAAAAAATTAGAAAAACAAGGGCTTACGGAAGCTGTACCACAGGGAGTAAGCGAACGCACACAATGGGAAGAACAGGAAGCCAAAAAAAATGCTTCAGAACCGCAAAAATCAAATAACCAAAACAAAAAAGAAGTAAATTCTCAATATATGAGTCGCAAAAAGAAAAAAGCTGCTAAAAAGCAAGGTGAAGCTCAATCAAGAGTAGAACATAAACAAACTAGAATTAACAATTCTAAACCGGCTAGAAATGCAAGATATTGCACCTCTCAAGGAATTATGACAACGGATGCAAGAAAAGCCTTTGAATTTGTGGAAAATCATAACATGTCTGCAAATGTCAAACCTTTAGATGCACAAATTTCTTACCAAAGCTTTTTGAATGCCGGAATGGTTCAACCGGAGAAAAGTGCGAGAGAATCTATGGCTGTGTTTGAGAATGCAGGATTATTGCCACAAGCAGAAGTTGCACCACAAACACCTACTGCTAATACTTCAGCACGCAGAACCCGCACACATAATAACAGAAGTTATTACTCAACAAGCAATAACCATCATAGAAGAGGCGGAAATAATATACACACGACTACAGCCGCAAACTCAACAAGAAGCAGTGCTGCATCAACTGCAAACAGCACTAAACAAGTTGTAACAGAAGTCAAAACCGTTATTCAGGAAGTGCCAAAAACAAACAAATGGCTAGTTGCAGGAGCTTTTCTAACAGGAGGAATCCTCACGTGGGCAGGACTAAAACTATTTGGTGACAAACCAAATGGAAAAACAGCATAAATAAATTTACTTTTTTTGCAAATTTTCCTCGGAGTCCTTTATTTTTAACTCTGTTTCACGAGCCTTTAGCATTGATTGAATGATTTTATCCTCGTCTGCCTGTTTTTTTAGATTGGCAAAAACGGCTTTCAATTCTTCCTCGCTCAATCCTTGCGGAGATTTAACGCATATCACAACACGCTCTCTTCTGAGTATAAAATATGTTGCAACTGAAATTCCCCATAAAAGAATACCTTGCACAAGCCCGATTAAAGGTATGCTTTCAGTAAAAGTTGTCATATAATTCCAAATGTGCATTGCAACCCACCCCGGAAAAACAACAAAGCCTGCGAATAGACAACTACCCGCAAATATAAGCATCATCAAACCTTTAATACCTTTTATTTGTATAATATTCAAATTCTTTTTCATTTATACTCCTTTATTGAGAATTTTTAGAAACTCATCCTCATTCAATATTATAACACCTAAATTTTGAGCTTTGTCTAATTTTGAACCGGCATTTTCTCCGGCAACAACAAAAGAGGTTTTCTTTGAAACAGATGAAGACGTTTTTCCGCCCATAGATTTTATTTTTTCACTTGCCTCATCCCTTGTCATTGTCTGCAAAGTTCCTGTTAATACAAATATTTTACCCGCAAGCTCATCGGTTTTAGTTTGTGCGTTATTTTTAAACTCAAATCCCAATTGCTTAAACTCATCTAACATTGCAACATTATCCGGATTTCTAAAGAAATCATAAACGCTTTTTGCAATTTTATCACCAATTCCTTCTACTGCCGATAACTCTTCCATTGTTGCAGTTATCAACGAATCTAGCGAAGAGAATTCTGTTGTAAGAATATCTGCGGTTTCTTTTCCGACATGCCTTATTGAAAGAGCGGTTACAAAACGTGCAAGAGGTCTTGTTTTACTTGCCTGAATTGCGTTATACATATTTGCAGCAGATTTCTCTTTCACAAGTTCCAGTTTGAGGAAATCTTCTTCTTTTAACTTGTAAAAATCAACAGGAGTTTGTACCAAGCCCAAATTATAAAGTTGTGTAATAACGGACGGACCAATAGAATCTATATCCATTGCTTCTTTTGAAACCCAATATTCAAGTTTTGCTTTCATTACAGACGGACATTTTTCGTTTGAGCAATACAAATTAACTTCACCCTCGCGAGCTTCTAACGGAGCATCGCATTCAGGACAAGTCAAAGGCGGCTCATATTGGGGTAAATTATCATGCTCATCGCTATCGACAACTTTAATAACTTTTGGGATAATCTCAGCAGCTTTTTTTATTAAAACTCTGTCTCCAATTCTCACATCGAGGCGTTTTATTTCGTCAAAGTTATGCAAACTGGCTCTTGATACGGTACTTCCGGCAAGTAAAACAGGCTCTAATATCGCAACCGGAGTCACTGCGCCGGTTTTACCGACACCAATTTCTATTCCCTTAAGTTCGGTAGAGATTTCTTCCGGCGGAAACTTGAACGCTGTTGCCCATTTCGGAGCACGAGAAGTAAATCCCATTTCATTTTGGCAAGCAAGAGAATTTACCTTTATTACAACTCCATCAGTCGCATAATCAAGATTAAATCGCTCGGTTTCCCACTTTTTGCAAAATTCGATTGCTCCGTCAATATCTTTAACTAGCTCTATGTTTGGATTAGTCTTAAACCCGAGTCCCTTAATAAATTGAATACTATCCCAATGCGTAGCTGGCATATTTTCTGCCTTCTCAATAATTGCAGTATAAGTAAACATTGATAAATCACGTTTTGCGGTAATTGTGCTATCAAGCTGACGCAAAGACCCTGCCGCAGCATTTCTTGGATTTGCAAAAGGTTTTTCGGAGTCTTTATTTAGTTTTTCAAATGAAGATATTGGCATGTAGATTTCACCGCGAACTTCTACATCAGCAGGTTCAAACAACTTAAGCGGAATTGCCTTTATTGTTTTTAAATTCTGTGTAATTTCTTCTCCTACAATTCCGTTTCCTCTCGTTGCTCCTTTTACAAAATAACCATTCTTGTAAGAAAGCGCAATTGCAAGCCCGTCAATTTTAAGTTCACAAACAAGTTCTTGATTAGCTCCACACTCTTTTGTAACTCGTTCATACCATTTTTTTAACTCTTCATAGTTATAAGTATTATCGAGACTATAAAGACGATATTTATGCTTAACTTCTTCAAAACCGCTGCTAATACCACCAACTCTCTGTGTCGGACTATCAGGAGTAATAAGTTCAGGATGCTTTTCTTCCAATTCCTTGAGTTCCGCAAAAAGTTTATCGTACTCAAAGTCACTGATTAAAGGATTATCCAACACATAGTAATTATACGCATATCTGTTAAGTTCATCTCTTAAAGTTTCAATTCTGTTCATTTACACTCCTTAACACAGCCGCCATTATCCAAAAAGTAAACTGAATTTGCGGTCTAAAGAACACTGTATCTACAAAACCGTGAATTAAAATACCTGTTATAGAAACAAGAGCAGCTAACACATACAAGTTAGAAGCATTTTTTAACGCATTTTTTAACAAAAGTATCAAAAAAGCTACGAATGAAATCAATGCAAAGATGCCACTCTCGACTGCTATTTCAAGATAAATATTATAAGCACTCAATGCATCAAATCCGGTTTTCATATAAAGTCCGTAAACTTCTCTAAAATTTTGGTTTCCGACTCCTATACCCAACAACCAATTGTCTTTAAACATATCAATGCAAGAATTATAAACATTAAATCTAAATGAATTTGAGCTGTCACTGCGCATTGCAAAAATTGAAAAAATCCTTGCTCTTAAAGATGAAATAGAAAAAATTAATGCAGTAAAGCTAGCAGCACATACAGAGACCGCGGTTATAAAAAATTGCTTAAACTGAGGTTTTAAATGTCTATAAATAATTGCACTTAGTAGAATCAGTTGGAAGAAGAAACCAATATAAGCACCTCGACAACCGGTTAAAACTAATGCAACTGAAGCTATTATTGCGCAAGGTATTGACCACCTTTTCGGCAGAGCAATAAACGCAGGGATTATCGCCAACATATATCCGCCAAAAAGATTTGGATTATAAGGTTTTAGAGTTCCGTAAACACGCGTCATAACTTCTTCCGGATTCAAATGTGAAGTATCTTGCCACCCTGAAATTTCAGCAACGGAAGCAAAGTTCTGTAAAAACGCAACAACACTTTCTGAAAGTGCACAAATTGCTAACGCAATAAAGATGTATTTTATTTTGTCTTTATTGTCTTTTAAATAATGCACTAATGAGATATAAAAGCCTAAATAAACAAACGTTTTAAAGAAGCCTTTTAAACTTAGATAAAACAAGCTGGAGCCGACTACACTTATCAAAACAAACAAAAAATAAACCAGTAAAAACTTATCCGCCAAAGACAATTCAAACTTTTCACCACTTTTGGTCAATAGCTTTATAACCGTTAAAATTATTGCAAATATTGCAAAATAACCGATGCTATCAGATGCTGCAAAAGTCGATGAAAATATTACCAATAAAACATTTAAACCTATCAGCCAATCAACTTTTTGCAAGAAATAACTTCTTTCATAAAGCGGGTTTAGCACATCCTGACACAACCTCAATACGCTATTTAATAGCATAAAAACCTCTTATCCTCTCGTCTTTTGGAAAAATTAACCAACTTGGTTATTATCACCACAATCTTCTAAATCAGAATCTGTATTCGTAACCCTTACATCTGAAATAGTGCCATTAAATTTATATTTTTCACCTTCCAAAGTAACAGGCAAACCCATTTTAATCTTGTTACCACCCACAACAGCACCATCTTTTGTTATTTTAGCAGTATCGGTAATCGTGACAACTGCATCAAAAATTGCAGGCTGCGCAGGATCAGGAACCAAAATATTCTTTGATGCAGGTGCAAATGTTTGTCTTGGTTCTGATTTTACATCTAGGACTTTAAGTTCTGTATATGGCACATTACGAATAGTAATAAAGGTTTTATCCTTAACTGATATCGGGAACTCCTCGCCTGTTACAGTTACACCGCGCAAAAACACCTGAAATGTAATAGGAGAAGTCGCTTCTATTTGTTTATCGGCAGTTTGGCGGAAATGCTTAGTTGTAGCGACACCAACAATTAAAGCTGCCAAAACTCCTAAAACTATGATTATATCTACAAAATTAAGTTTTCCGAATATATTTTTCATATCTATTCTCCTTCATCCAATATTATATTATCAGGAATTGAATCCAATATTTCAGCTATTGAGGTTGTTGCACAACCAAACTGTTTAACTACAATTCCTGCGGCAATGTTGCCTATTATTGCAGCGTATACAGGCTCTGCTCCAATCGCAAGAGCTAACGTATACAATGCTGTAACAGTATCTCCAGCTCCGGTAACATCAAACACTTCTGCCTTATTGAATACAGGAACATGAGTATACTTTCCGTTATTATCAACAACAACCATGCCATCAGCACCACAAGTTATCAAAATCGCTTCCGCACCGGATTGTTCAAGAAGAATTTGCCCTGCTCTTAAAAAATCACTCTTATTTTTTAAATAAAATCCAACATGTTTTTGAGTATCAGGCAAATTTGGAGTCATTGATGTGGCACCATAATACTTGTCAAGATTGCGTTGTGCATCTACGATTACTTTTTTTCTGTTAATACGTGCAGACTCCATAACCGCGCTTATTACATTGTCAGACAATGTTCCTATATGATAATCTGAAAGAATTATGGCATCATGTTCAGGTATAAGCTTATTAATTTTTTTTATTAATTTTTCTTCCGTCTCTTTTGAAATCGGCGCATTTGTTTGTCTATCTATTCTCACAATTTGTTGTGTTATTGAATGAGAACAAGAGCCTGAAATTCTTGTTTTTGTTATTGTCTTTCTTTCTTTATCCGTTACTAAATTCTCGCAATTAATATTCGCTTCTAAAAAAGCATTCTTTAAATCATTTGCCTGATAATCATTACCAACTACGCCGATAACACTTACTTTACCGTTATTTATATCAGCTACGTTATGCGCAGCGTTTGACGCTCCGCCCAAGATATATTTAGTGTGCGTATGCTGTAAAATTATAACCGGAGCTTCTCTTGATATACGCTCCGTGTCTCCATACACCATCTCATCCAGAGCTAAATCACCAACCACCAAGATTTTTGCATTCTTTAATTCATTAACTAAATTTCTTAATTTTTGATTATCTATATTCATCTCAATCTCTCTTACGATTGCCTTATAGTCAAAACTCATATATAATATACTTATATCATACAACAAACATGAAAAGAGAGTCTTAAATGTCAAACAAGAACATCTATAATGGCAAAGATAGCATGGATATTACAGAATTGGCATCTCTAAATGATGACATTTCTCCTGAATTAATTGACCAACTACAAGAGCAATTAATGCAGAACGCGCAAGACTTGGCAAAAGAGACTTCTTCTTCTAAAATTAGTTCTAATTTTGATGCAAATGATGATACTACATTGTTTGAAGAAACAACTTCTGATGAAGCACAGGCAGAGCCTGCACAAAACACTGAAGTTAAAAAGCCGACTGTAAATAATAATTTTGATGATAATTTTATAAAAAAATACAAAGCCAAACTTAATAAACAAAAAGATTTAGAGTCAAAAGACGCAAAAAAAAGCGAAGCCGAAAGTACAATTAGTAACGCTGCTTTTACAGAGGAGACTCCAGAAACTCCAAAACAGGAAGAAAATATTGAACAAGTATCTAACGGTAAAATTTCTGAAAAGAAAATGACAGAAGCTCAAAAAATTTATAATGACAGTCTGGATTTTCTTGACGGCAACGTAAAATACTCAAAATATGTAATTTATATTGATCCTCAAAATGTTGACTTTATTGATGGTTTAACAGTAAAAGAACGCAAAAATCTTATCAATAAAATATTGAGAGAACAAGACGACATAGCAATAACAAAAAAACGTTTCAGAATTATAAACACGGTTATAAAACACGCCGTTGTTGCAATTTTGACAGTAACAATTTCAATACCGATAATTTACTGGACAATAAACGCTTCATTAGAAGCTACAATAAACAACTACAGACATTCTCAGAGTGTGTTCCAAACTTTATACAAAGAAAATGGTAAAATCTCATCTAAACATCTTAGATAATCTATGCAGTCGAATTCTCTGTAGCAGCTAATTTATCCGCCAAGGCGTATCCCAGTTGATAACCTGCTATTGATGAACAAGCAAAAGCAACTCCTTTTAAAGCCCCAGGGAGCCATTTTATTGACTTGTTAAATATTTTTGTAGTTTCACAATAATCTTTTAGCGCATCTGCTTGTTTTTCCAAAAATGGATTTTTCGTTAAAAGTGCATCGCGTTTTATAGCAACTCGTTTTCCATCAACATTGTCAAATTTTGGCAATCCGAGTAATCTTTTTGTTCCTGCCTCAAAGGTAAACATTGTACCGAGAGCTGTTCCTTGATGTAAAGCTTCATCCTTTTTATCCTTAGCTGTAATAACTCTTGCAGCACCAGTTGCACAAATTATTGGATTGATGTTGTCTGCGGTAAAGCTCAAAACTTTGCTAATACCGTTCATAACCTTTCCGCTCTTACTTAAAGCTTTTATTGATTCTTCAGCACTGGCAATACCGGAAGCTAAAGAGCTCTTAGATTCTTTAGCAATTGTTGAAACACCTTTTGCAACATTCAACATCTGACCGCCTGCAATATCCATATTCATAACACCCACAAGCGGATTGCTTGCAGAAATAGCTTCTGCACTCGTATTTACTCTTCTTGTAGAGAAAATACCGCTTGAGATAACTGATGGCATAAATGCTGATATTGCGAGACCTGATGACATTTTCTAGTTCCAATTCACACTAATATAAACACACTATATCTATATAAAGTATTTTTTTCTCAAAAAATTTCACTTGTAAGCAAAATCTTTACAAAGCGTAACATTCAAATGCCATTATTAATGAAAGTAAGAGGGGATTAAGCTTCGTCAATATCATTAGCTTCAGCAACAGGTTCTTTGTAAATTTTTAGTTTAGTAATTCTCGCACCATCTATTTCTTCAACAGTAAAAGTCAATCCGTTGTAAGAAACTACATCACCAACTTCTGCGATTCTGCCCAAAAGCTTAACAACTAGCCCTGCAATTGTTTCAACATCATCTTCTTCAAACTGTGATTCGTTTAGATTGAAAAATTCGACAACTTCGTCTATTCGCATCATTGCATTAGCAATATACAAATTTTCGCCAATTTCTTCGATATCAGCTTTTACTTCTTCATCAAATTCATCCTGAACATCACCAATAATTTCTTCCAACACATCTTCCAATGTAATCAAACCGGATGTTCCGCCAAACTCGTCGATGACAACCGCAATCTGACACTGTCTTTTCTTAAACTCAATAATCAAATTGTCTAACGTCATTGTTTCAGGAATCAGAATCATTGGACGAATCAATTTTTGCACGGAATAAGTATCTTTTGTCATCGCAAGAGAATACAAATCTTTAACGTGAATGAAGCCTAAAATCTTGTCAATATTCTCTTCATAAACAGGGTATCTGGTGTACTGGTTTTCCAATGCAACCCTGTTCAATTCCTCATAAGTAATATCATTTGGAATACAAATCATATCAGTTCTTGGAATCATTACCTGTTTTGCCATTAAATCAGAGAATTTGAACATATTATGCAACATTTCAGCTTCTGTCTCGTTCAAAACACCTTCATTGTAGCTTGCATCTACAAGCATGTCCAATTCTTCAGTAGAATGCACCAAAGAAGCATCCTCGGAATTTGCATGACAAATTGATAAAAGTTTATTTCCCGAAACTTCCATAAACCAGACAAATGGCTTAAAGAGTGTAATAAACATGTCCATCGGTCTTGCAATAAGCAAAGATATTGTTTCAGGATGTCTTAAAGATATACATTTTGGCAACTGTTCACCAAGCAGTACATGGAAATAAGTTACCAAAACAAACGAAATCGGAACTGCAACAATATGAGCAGAAACGGTACCGTTTGCAAAGAATCGTATTAACGGTTCAATTATTTGTACAATTGTCGACTCTGCAACCCAACCAAGAGCGATACTTGCAATTGTTACACCAAGTTGAGCGGCTGCAAGCATTCGGTTGACATCATTAACCAGTTTCATTGCTTTTCTTGCATTTGAATTACCTTCATTGCAAAGTTGCTCTAAGCGTGTCTTTCTTACCTTTACCAAGGAAAACTCCGCAGCGACAAAAAAGGCATTAACAAAAAGTAAAAATAAAATTATAAAAATATTAATAAAAAAGTCAGTTAGGTCCATTTACTCTTCATTACTCTCATAAAGTCATACATCTAATTCTACACTATAGTAG
>CAZCZF010000064.1:0-10054 GCA_964503025.1 uncultured Vampirovibrio sp.
GGATAATAGAAATTAAGATTCTCTGTAAAATTGATTACAGAATAATCAGTTTTATAATTTGGATTTTAGTTAAAGTTATCGGGCTTATTTAGCCCCTTGACTGTTTTTGTTACAATTAAATCAAGGCAAGCTCCTTTCAAGCTACTCACTCAGGTGAGCAAATCTGTTCAAGCAGGTTTGCAGGAAGGAGTAAATTTGGTAAAATCTATAGTTGCAGGAGTGATTGCCAATATTATTTCTGCCCTGATTTTTAAACAATTTAGGAGAGGTTAATGTATGTTTTACTGCTGCATCTTGATGAGATAGTGCTGAATCACCAGCATAACCACCAGCAGCTTCCTACCCCTCAAAGGTAAATATATTTTAAGTTTCAGGGAGCAAGACTTAAAAAAGAGGGACAGAAAACGGATAACCAATGGACGAAAATCTGACAAAACGGACAAGGGACTCTTAAAATGGGGGAAGTGCCTCATTCGTTTGACGTTTGGGCGGACTACGCCTCTTTTTGATTACTTTAATTACCTACAAGTGTCCGGTGTTATTTATAGCCGGAGTGACTACCGGACTTATAATTATAGCCGGTGGTGCAATCACAGGAGGTTTAGCCTTGCCCGGTCTTGTTGCTAATGCAGGTTTGATTGCTAGCGCAATAGGGGGTGGCTATGTTGGAGATAAAGTCGAAGATAAAGTACAAGAAATTCTTAAAGGCAACAAGAAAGACAAAAAATAAATAATCATAAAAAGTGTTCAGCTACAATTATTGAGCACTTTTTTGATTATATTCTATGAAACAATGGCATTGAGCACAGTGGGATATGTAAAGCCTTTTTAGAGTGTTATTTTAATTTTCAGCCAACATCTCAGAATAAGGCAGCTTAGCAAAGCCTTTCTTTTGATATACATGAATAGCGTGTGCGTTATCAGCTTCGACTTCCAACTTAAAAATATGGTCTGGATGATTTTGTTTGATGTAATCTATGAACATTTGAATTATACCGTTTCCTCTGTATTCACGCTTGATATATAAATCCTCAAACCAAATGCAATATTTGCCATATTCGGTAGAAAAACTTTTTGCTATCATTGCGTAACCTAATATCGTAGAATTGGAATCAAATACATAACCTTTTAGATATGGATTTTCATAAATGCAATTGTTGAAATCTTTTTCAAAAATCTCGAGCGAACCATTTGTATGCACAGCTTCTGATGAATAAAACTCTTTCATCATTTCTATAATTTCGTTTTTGTCAGCAAGACTAATTTTTCTAATTTTTAAATTCATAATTAACTTTATTATAAACTAAAAATTTGCATAATGTAACAAATTGCTCAATTGACATTTTTGTAATATTATATTGTAAGAGAGGTGGAAATGGATTTTTTTAGACAACATAAAAAAGTGATAGTTGGGTTTATTTTTGTTGCAGTAGTACTTTGGTTAATCGGTGGCACTGCTCTTGTTGCGCTTTTAAGCATGAGGGGTTAAGTGTGAGTATAAAGAAGATATTAAATCTTTTAGTACTTTTTGCATTTATTTTGGGGTTGTTATCTTCCTCTGTTTCTTATGCTGCAACAGATATTGAAACGCAAAAGAAACAAACCAGAGCAAAAATTAATCATCTGAAGTGGTTGGAAAGTATAGAAACCAATAAACTGTATAAAAATCAGCAGAAACTGGAAAATGCAACCACTTCTTTAAGTCAATCAAAATCTCAGATTCGTACTGCGGAGCAAGAGTTGTATGATATGCAATGTCGACTTAACAGGGCTGCTGCCGAGTACAACAACTTGAATACGATTTTGGCGGCTCATATAAGAAAGGTGTTTAAGAGTCAAAGAAAAGCTTTCTTTGAGTTGCTGATTTCTTCAGAAGATATAAATATGCTTGTTGATAGAGTGTATTTTCAAAAACTCATTCTCAAAGATGATTACGAAAGAATGGCATCTGCAAAGCGTAAAGCTCAAGAAATCGCAACTCTAAAATATAACATTGAAGCTCGTAAGCGTAATTTAGAGCGTTCTGTTGCATCCATAAATTCGCAACAAGCATATATTCAACACGCGATTGCCAAAAACGAGAGCATGATTAAAAAATTACGCACGGACAGTGTTGCTTATCAAAAGGCAGAAAAAGAGCTTGCAAAACAATCTGCAAGTATCGGTTCATACATTAACAGAACTGCAAAGGACAAAGATGTTCAAGTCGCATCAGGCTTTATAAAACCTATTCAGGGACGCATAACTTCTCCGTTTGGTTGGAGAACGCATCCGATATTTAACAAAAAATCTTTCCATTCCGGAGTTGACATAGGCGGACCTAATTTGGGCGCAATAAGAGCTTCAAATTCCGGTAAAGTTATATATTCCGGATGGTACGGTGGGTACGGAAAAGTTGTTATACTAGAACACGGTATCGTGAACGGAAAACCGATAACGACTTTGTATGCGCACATGAACTCGATAAAAGTGACAAATGGTCAAAGAGTTGCAAAAGGTGATGTGCTTGGTTATGAAGGCACAACCGGATATAGCACCGGACCTCATTGCCATTTCGAGGTAAGAGTAAACGGACAGCCAAACAATCCGTTAAATTACATTTAATAACAGGGAAAAAAAATTGAAAAAGCATATAATAACATTATTATCATTAGCATTGGTTACAACTACGAATATAGCATTCGCAGAATATTCGTTTGTAGATCCGTCAGATTTTACCGGAGACGCATTTTTTATGCCAGCATCTCTTCAAGGCAGTGAAGTCGCAGCACCTGCGGAGTCGCACAAGTCGATTACAAAACATAGCCTTCCACCGTTAAAAAAATTGCGTTTAAGAATCAAGAAAAAGCTCAATGAACGAGATGCAAGAAAAAATGAATTAGCACCGGTTGCTCCAACAGAAGATGTTTACGCAGCTGGGGCTGAAACTTCCGAGTTTGCATCAAAGGATTTGAAAGATGATTTTGATGAAACAATGATGCCGGACGGATTTGAAGCTGATGAAGAATCCATTAATGAAAACGTAAAGAAAAAACATTTTTGGCAAAAAAAATCAAAAGCTGAGAAAAAAAGCGAAGATGTTGAAGACAAAGAAAACATAATTCTCGACTGCGAAAATATTAATTACGATACAGATCACTACTGCATTATAGCAACAGGAAACGTGAACGTAAATTTTGTTGAGCAAGGAACAGTTGTTAAAGCTGACAAAATTACCTATGACCGTGTAAACAATACTATTAAGGCAGAAGGAAATGTTTGCGTTATAAAAAGCGGACATACAATATATGGTGAGTACATTTTTGTCGATATGAACGAAGAAAATGCTTTGATTGAAAAACCGATTACGACTACCGCAACGATCGAGATGAAAGCACAAAAGGGTTACGTATACGGCGATAAAATTGTACAGGAAAACGGTTCATTGAATGTAGATAAATCATTTCCTATTCATTTCCGAACTCAGGGACGTGGACCGCGTACGTATAATATGCTAAATTCGTTGGAAGAAGAGGAATTTTTGGCTCAACAACAAGATTCAAGCCCAATAAAGCTTAAGACCAAAGAATTGACAATTACAGAAAAAGGAGATTTGGAGATAATTTCTCTAAAAAAAGCTTCTATTTTCAAAGGGAAAACGCGATTAATCAAAATTCCTTCTGTAAAAATTTATACAAACAAAAACGGAGATTTTGCAGACTCCAATATCTTTGAAATCGGATTTTTGAGAGGTCTTGGTATGTATGCAGGTCCAGGAGTAGTTTTTGAAATTCCGGGTGGCTCTATCTTAAAAGCAATGCCCGTGTTGAATTACAATCACGGATTTGGTGTTGGTGCCGTTGCAAGATATAGCAGTGCTTCAAACTGGACTCAATTTGCTTATGGAACTGCGGATAGCAAGATTCTGATTAGAGGTAAACAAGACTTAGATGACCATTTATACTTGCAATATGTAATGAATGACTATATGCGCGAATGGTTTTTAGGCAGACGTCGTGCAAAATATGGTGCCAGTCTCGTTTATCAAAACGGCTATAGCTCAAAAGACTTTCTTTTAAAAGGTCAAGTCTCAAAATTCACTCATAGAGTCGATTTAGGTTATTATCAAGATATTGACTATGACACACACTACCGTAAGTTGGGTGGTTCTCAGATTGGTACAACACGTGCCCGTTATATGGCAATGGCTACACAGTCTTTGTGGAATCGTAAAAATGAAGAGAAGCAATTGGCTGCTTCATTAACGATTAACGGTCAATTAGCTGCTTCTGTGTATGGAACAGGCGACACTCAAGTAATAGGTCGTGTCGGTCCAATGCTTCATACTCAAGTAAAACGTTGGATGCAAGATATCGGATATTATCATTCAGCTTATGAAGACAATACTCCAATGCCGGTATTTGACGCATACAGATACGGACGTTCAAATGTGTATTTGAGAGAATACTTTAAGCTCAACAGATATTTGACACTTGCTTGGTTTACGTCTATAAACCTTTCAAATGACTCTCCTAATGACAGAGCATTTCAAGAAAATTCTTTCTATTTATCTATCGGACCGGAAGATATTAAGTTTAATATCGGATATGATTTTATCCGCCAAAATACATATTTTATCGTAGAAGTTATGATGGATGCGAAAGGTACAAGTGTTGATTACGAACGTTTGGAAATAAAACAGGACAAAAAAGCTAAAAAGAAAGAAGAAATTGCTGAGGATAACGACCAAAACAATTTCCAAAAATCAGACAAAGCTCCTGTATTACAGCGCGCGGTTGTAGAAAATGTTAAAACGGTGGAAGATGTTTTGTAGAAAGAACTTATCTCAAAAAATTATTGAATACGGAAAATTGTGCGGTGAAAAAAACTTTACTCCAGGATATTCCGGTAATATTTCAGCTCGTTATGGAAAAGGAATGTTAATAACAACATCCGGTTCTTCAAACGGATATCTTAAATCCGGCGATATTGTTTATACGGATTTCAACGGCAACTCCTTAGAAAAAGGGAAAAAACCTTCAAGCGAAAAGTTTTTGCATATCGAGATTTACAAAATGAGACCGGAAATAAATTTCGTAATACATGTTCATGCGCCTTACTTAAGTAGCTTTGCATCTGCCGGCTTGGATTTGATGGAGCCGATTATGGCAGAAAATGTGTTTTATTTCGGTGGTATTCCTCTTGCAGAATATGCTCTGCCTTCCACTCGTGAGCTTGTAGACAATACGGTTAAATATTTTGATAAATATGATGCCGTATTAATGGCAAATCATGGTTTTGTAGTAGCTTCAAAAACAATAGATGATGCATACCAAAAACTGGAATTGGCAGAGTCTTACGCACAGGTTGTTCTTAATACGAAAATTTTGGGTGGAGCCAAAATACTTAGTGACAAAGAAGCACAGACAATATTAGATTTGCGATAATGATGTTAATAAGGTAAAGGGCGGTAAATCTTCGATTTACCGCCCTTTTTTACAATTAAAATCTAAATTACAATAATTCTTTTAAGTAATTTGGAAGCGCAAATCTTGCTTCGTGGTACTCCTTATTGTAGATTTTACAAGTTTTTGTAATTTCGTTTCCTCTTCTTTCATCCCAGTAAGAAAGCGGCTTTACAGAGTTTGAACAGAATGCCCAAGCCCAATATCCACCTGGGTAAGTAGGAATATTAGAAGTATAAGTTGCACAAATCGGGAACACTTTTTTCAATTGAACGTACATTTTTCTGACTGCATCAGCTTGTGCAAATGGGCTTTCTGATTGAGCAACCATTATACCACCTTCTTTAAGAGAACGCTTTACATTCGTATAAAACTCATCTGTAAACAAGCCTTCTCCCGGTCCCATCGGGTCAGTAGAATCGATTAATACAATATCAAACATGTTTTCTTTGTTTTTAATATATTCAATAGCATCTTCTACAAGAATTTCACATTTTGGATTATCCAGTTCGCAAGCGATAGTAGGAAGGAATTTTTTGCAAGCATCTATAACCATACCGTCGATTTCGCAAAGAACAACCTTTTCTACAGTGTCATGCTTAAGCACTTCTCTCACAGTTCCTCCGTCGCCGCCACCTATTACGAGAACGGTTTTAGGTGCTTTGTGGTGCATCATCGGAATGTGCGCAATCATTTCGTGATAATGGTATTCATCACCTTCCGTTGTCATCATTAAATCGTCCAAAGTAAGTACACGTCCTAGAGTACTGTCTGATTCAAAAACTTCAACTTTTTGAAACGGAGACTGTTCTGAAAAAAGAACATTCTTTTTCTTAATAGCAATACCATAACCGGATGGGGTTATCTCTTTGTAAAATTCTGTCATTTAGTTTTATCCTTTCTTAAAATTTAATATTTCCGCTCAAAACATGAATGTGCAGGTGGAACACTTCTTGCCCTGCCTCTTTGCCAGTATTGATAATTGTTCTGTATGATTTTAGATTGCAAACTTTTGCCGCTTCTTTAACCGTCATCATAAGCTTGCCTAATAAAAATTCATCATCTAGTTCATTAAGCGATTCCACATGCTTTTTCGGAGCGACAAGCAAATGTGTATCTGCTTTTGGGTTTATATCATTAAAAACGACCGCAAACTCGTTTTCATAAACGAATTTTGTATTAAAGTCACCTTTAATAATTTTGCAAAAAATACAATCTTCCATTATTTTCTCCTCTGAATATTTATCATGATTATTGTATCAGAAAACAGACAGAAATGTTATATTTGTAATTTTATAAAAGGTCATCATTGTAGCTGTGGTATTTACAATCGAGTCGGGTTTTAGTACAATGTTTTGTATGAAACCTAAAGAGGGGTGTCCGAGCGGTTGATGGTGCGATCTTGGAAGGGTCGTGTGGGAGCAATTCCACCGTGGGTTCGAATCCCATCCCCTCTGTTTTTCAGTCCACTCTCAAGAGAATTAGTGGAGATTGATTTGCTAAAAGACTGTACTTTAATATAAATGTATTTTTATGAGTGGTTTGGTTAGGCGGGTAGTGTGATTATTTTGGGCAAATGTAGGACACGAGCGAGTTTGAGGGGTAGGAAATAATCAAACCATGTGTCAAACAAAACGGACGAAATCGGACTTTTACCGGTCAAAGCGGGTAGATTGGCAAATTTGGGCAACGTATAAAAACAGGTTCTTACCCTCTTTCTGCGTATGTTTCGGGGATTGTGCGGATAGATTGATTATTTTGGGCAAGTCCGTTTTGAATTTAACTCCCATTTGTCGGGATTTTTGTTTTGAATTTTTCAATTTTTAATTGATACAAAACTGACGCATAACTCGGAAGTAGTGTTGCTTATGGCAGAACTTAAAAGTCTTTTTAAACTTGCACCAAGTCTTGCAATAAAATATTTCAAGAATAAAAACAACAAATTTACTTGGGATTGGTACGAACTTTGGCAAGATGCTCACAAAAAATCGTTTACGGTCGCAAAAGTTATGCGAGAAGATATCTTAAAAGATATCCGCTCTGCTTTAGATAAAGCCTTAGAAGAAGGAAAAACCTTTAAAGATTTTTCAAAAGAATTAAAACCGACTTTACAAAAACGTGGTTGGTGGAGCGAGCAGATTATAGTTGATACTCAAGGTAATGCAGAAAAAGTCCAACTCGGTTCAATGTACAGATTAAAAACCATTTATTCCGTTAATATGCAAACCGCTTATCAAACAAGCAGATACAAAACACAGATAGATAATGTGGATAATCGTCCTTATTGGGAATATGTTGCCGTTATGGATTCTGCTACCCGACCTGAACACGCAATGCTCAACGGTTTGGTTTACAGGTATGATGATCCGTTTTGGAAAAGTTTTTATCCACCGAATGGTTGGAGGTGCAGATGCAGAGTTAATGCACTTTCTGAAAGAAATATTACTAAAAAGAAAATAAAGCCATATTCTTCAAACGGAACATTATCAGAACAAATGGCGCTTGTATCAAAAAAATCAGGAGCATATAAGCCCGTAACAGTTTATACAGACCCTCTAACAGGAAAAAGGATTTCCCCTGATGTCGGGTGGTCTTACAATCCTGCTTCAGGATTAATTGAACAGCAATAAAACATAATTTGAATATTCAAAGTATATGATTTCAAAAGAAATTGAAAACCGAGAAAATATTTTGAATTTGAGAATATTTGGTATTTATGGTGTTGGGGAAGACCCGTCAAGAGTAACTTCTTGTATTATTAATGCAAAACTAAATAATGAGCCTGTTATTTTAAACCAAAATGTCAGATTTCACTTTATTGGGATAGAAGATTTTTGCAAAATTGTTGATTATTTTATACAAAATCCGACAAAGGAAAAATTTATAAATGTTGCATCAAATGAGAGCATAGAAATTGTTGATTTAGCAAAGCTATTAGATGTTGAAACAGTTGTCAAAAACTCGGGATTAAACAGAGAATATACGGCGGATAATGCAAAACTTTTAAAAGAGCTCGGAGAGTTTGAATTTACAAGCTATGAAGATGGAATAAGAAAGCTTTATTTTGGAATTAAGGAGAATTATTGTGGAGTATAAAAATTTAGATGTATTTATTTTAACATATAACAGAGCTGAATATTTAAGAATAATGTTGGATAGTTTATGTACACAAACTGCAACAGGTTTTACAATAAAAGTTTTGAACAACTGTAGTAGAAGTCTGCTATAAGTGTGGATGGTCAAAGGATGAAGAAGAAACAGGATATTTTGACGAATGAGTCTAATTTTTGATTGTGAAACAAGTGGATTATTGAGAACAGTCGATAAACTTCATTGTATAGCAATATTTGATACTGAAACAGAAGAGCTTAAAAGTTATTCGAAAGGAACTTTGAAAGAAGGAATTGAACGATTAATGAAAGCAGAAGAGTTAATTGGACATAACATAGTCAAATATGATATTCCTGCTCTTCAGAAGCTCTACCCTTCATTCAATCCTAAATGTAAGATATTTGATACTTTGCTGATGTCAAAGCTTGTATATCCTGATATTGGTGAGTTAGATGATAAGAACATTAGGAAGGGTAAATTTCCAAAGAAATTAAGAGGTAGATACTCCCTTAAGGCTTGGGGATACAGGCTGGGAGAACTAAAAGGAGATTATTGTGAACAAGAAGATTGTTGGGCTGAATGGTCGATTGATATGCAGAGGTACTGTGAGCAGGACGTTATGGTTACTAAGAAACTATATAGTTTGCTCAAAACCAAAGAAATATCAGAAGCTTCCATTGAAATAGAACATAAATTTGCAAAAATCATTGGGCTACAGGAACAGAGAGGAGTTTGTTTTGACAAACAGAAAGCAGTGGAATTTGCAGGTAAGCTTATCAAAGAGAAATCAGAGCTTGAACGAGAGCTTAAACTTGCTTTTCCAAACGAAATCAGAGAAGAAACCTTCATTCCAAAAGTTAATAACAAAAAGAGAGGATACATTAAAGGTCAGCCATTTATTAAAAGGTATGAGATTGAGTTTAATCCATCTAGCAGACAAATGCTTGCTGAAAGACTTATTAAAAAGTATAGCTGGAAACCTACTAAACTCTCACCTACAGGCTTGCCAGTCATTGATGAAGAAGTTATCTCAGAGCTAAAATACCCTGAAGCACCTTTATTGCAAAGATATTTCTTAGTTACAAAAACTCTTGGACAGTTAGCTGATGGTAGAAATGCTTGGTTAAAGCTAGAAACCGATTCAGTTATATATGGTGGAGTTGATACCATAGGAGCTGTTACAGGAAGATGCACACACAATTCACCAAACTTAGCTCAAGTCCCTTCAGGACACTCAGCTTTTGGTAAAGAATGCAGAGAACTATTTAAAGCTAGAAAAGGGTGGAGATTTGTTGGTTGTGATGCTTCAGGTTTAGAACTAAGAATGTTAGCACATTATATGAATGATGAGGATTACACACATGAAATACTACATGGAGATATTCACACAGCTAACCAAAAAGCAGCAGGATTGCCTACTAGAGATAATGCTAAAACTTTTATATATTCTGTAATCAATTTTACAGAGAATCTTAATTTCTATTATCCTCACCTCCTTT
>CAZCZF010000065.1:0-10037 GCA_964503025.1 uncultured Vampirovibrio sp.
CTATAGCTTTTTTTGCATCATCTTCTGATACAATACAGCTTATTTTAATTTCACTAGTAGAAATCATCTTTATATTAATGTCACAATCTGCGAGAGTTTTAAACATCGTTGCAGCTATGCCCGGTCTATCAATCATTCCAGCACCAACAATTGAAATTTTGGCAATCTTATCATCAACAAAAACATTGCTAAAGCCAAGTTTATCTTTGACTTTTTCTATGTTTTTAAGAGTTTTTTCTAAATCACCTTTATCAATGGTAAAAGCTATGTCATTAGTATTCAGTGCTTTTCTCGCGTATGACTGTATAATCATATCAACGGAAATATTTTCTTCTGCAAGTCCGTTGAAAAGAGCCGCTGCGGTACCGGGATTGTCTTTTACGTCACAAACAACCACTCTAAGTTGTGATAAGTCCGATGCAACACCGGTAACAGGTTTATGTAATTCCATTTCGTCAACTCCTAATATTAAAGTGCCTAAATTTTCCGGCTTAAAAGTGCTTCTGACTCTAAGCGGTACGTTATATTGTTTAGCTGTTTCTACAGCCCTCGGATGAAGAACATTTGCGCCTACTCGTGCCAGTTCCAACATTTCTTCGTAGGAAATCTCATTTAACTTTGATGCATTCGGTACAATTCTCGGATCAGTTGTATAAACACCCTCTACATCAGTATAAATATCACATCTTTTAGCATTTAATGCACCGGCTAATGCAACCGCAGACGTATCAGAACCACCTCTTCCTAGCGTTGTAATTTCCAAATTATCAGTTACCCCTTGAAAACCTGCTACTACAACAACTTCTCCACGCTCAAGATGAGATTTTATTTTATCAGTCTTAATTTCTATAATTCTTGCATTAGAGTGTACGTGCTCTGTCATGATTCCAACTTGAATTGCATTTAAACTAACAGCCGGACAACCTTGTGCCTGTATAGCCATGGCTAGTAACGCAATTGAAACACCTTCTCCCGTTGATAAAAGCATATCCATTTCTCGTGATGAAGGTGCGCTTGAAACCTCTTTTGCCATCTTAACTAGGTAATCGGTTGTATGTCCCATTGCAGAAACAACAACAACGACGTCATGTCCAAGATTACGCTCTCTTAAAACGGCTTTTGCAACATTTTTTATTTTATCAGTGTCGGCAACCGATGTTCCGCCGAATTTCTGAACAACAATTTCTTTCATGTTTTTTACCTGCTATTTCTTTACTATTATATAAACAAATAAATGGTTTGACAATAATCAAATAAATCCTGTAAAAATATTGGTGCAATAAATAACACACTACAAACTACAATACTGGCAAATAGGTAAATAAGTAAATAAGTGAATAAGATATTTTCAATGTAAAACGCGTTGTATTTAAGCAATATTTATAACAACTTATTTACTTATTCACTTTTTCAGTAGTCCCGCGCCAAGCCCATCCATTTACCCCCGCAACGACAGAAAGTCAGTAGTCCAAAATCCAGTCATTGCGAACGGAGTGAAGCAATCCAGTTCTATCAAAGCTTGTGGAAGAGGATTGCCACGGGCTAAGGTCCTAGCAATGACTGGAAAAATAATAGTCTCATGCCCCCCCCCCCATTTACCCCCATTTACCCCTCACACAAAAAAAATGCGTTGCGATTGCTTCTTAAATGCAGGTATACCGTTTCTGTAAAGAAATGTAAAATTGTATTTAACCAACTAGCAAAAATAATTTTTATGTGTTTTAAAGACGATATAAAAAGTACTAAATTGTGTAAAAAGGAGTATATTTTTTATGAACATCAATGCAAACGAACTCTTATTGAATGAAAAGAGAATTAGATTTGGCGAAGGAGTTGGAGTAAATGAAGGCAACATTAGTGAAGATACTAGTGCAGCAGTCGTTACTTCCGTACCGGAAGCTACAAACCCACAAGCAGGTTTAAATGCCCTTATGTTTCAAGGGTTAAAGAATGTTGCAAGCGATCCTGAATTAGCAACAGAAGTAAAATTTATGAATGAAGCAGCTGATGAGGAAACTGAGAGTGAAACTGCTAACGAATACGTAGTTCCTTATCAATCAAATATCGCATTTCAAGGCAGTAAGGCTGGAACATTAAAAAAATTGGCACTTGCAGCTATGCTCGGCTTGTCAACTGCAGCTGTTACAACATCTTGTGACGACAGAGAAGTATTGGTTGTCCCAGCAGGCACAACTACAACTACAGTAACAGTAAATGTTGACATGTCTGCTATTAATGCAATGTTTCAACAAATGCAGCTAATGTGGCAACAAATGGTAGAACAAAATAAAATGACAAACGAGTTGTTGCAACAAAACAATGAGTACATGAAACAACTCATCAATATGTATACAAGCGGTCAAACTGATGCAAAAGAATTTTATGCGCAAATGTATGCCTTTATGATGTCATCAACTTCAAATCAACAAATAATGATTGACCTTTTGACGCAAAACGGCATGAAACAGGATGAGGCAAACAGCTTAATTCAAACATTGATTAACGAAGTAAAAAGCGGTAAAATTTCTGCAGCAGAAGCATGGCAAACAATTATAGAAAAACTTGGCAACATTGAGGGTAAATTGGATGAAATCATCGATAAGATTCATAAGATTTATGTAAATGATCTTGATATGAAAGCTCAAGTAAATGCAGCACTTAGCAGAATTGAACGACTTGTTAAAAACGGAAATATAAAAGTAGACTTAACAAATAAATTATTGGTTCAATTATATTCGTTCTTTGAAAACAATGCTTTGTCAAAAGAAGATTTACAAAAGATCTTAGAAGCAATTAGTGAAAATGGCGACAAGATTGACTCTACAAATGAATTATTAACTCAAATAAAAGCTCAAGATAAAGAGCTTCAAGCAGAAATATTGAACTACATTGCTGCAGTCGGTTTTGAAATGAATCGTAACTTCAGTAACCTTATAAATGCAGTTAAAAATAACACTGTAGACTTGTCAGATGTAAAAGCGTTATTAGAAAACTTGAACAAGCTAGTTGCAAATGATACAAAAGCAGATAAAGAAAACACAGAAGCAATTCTTAACTATCTTGGAGCAATCGGTTTTGAAATGAGTTCCGGTATTAATAAAATCTTGAACAAGATTGGTAATAATACAGTACAACTTAACGAAATCACACGCTTACTTGCTAAAATTCAAAATGAAAATGCTGATTTCCAAAAGAATATTCTTAATGCAATTGATAAACTTGGTGTTGACATAACAGGCGATTTGACAAATATTTATAATTCTATTCAAAACATCGGTGATACAACTTCAAGCAAGAATATTGAATCACTTTTGAACAAAGTTCTTCAAAAACTTGACAAAATGGATAATAACCAACAAAAGAATGCAAAAGCAATTATTGCAGCAATTGGTAATATCAAAATTGAACAAAGTGGCGAAGTAGATCTTTCAAGCTTGGAATCAATGATGGAGGAATTAATTCAATTGACAAGCAAGAATAACAGTTTATTGGAAAGCATTGACGGTAAAGCAGATGTTATCAATATCACAATCCAAGCAGCTAAAAACGAAATTCTTGCAATGTTGGGCAAAGAATTTGATAAAAACGATAGCAGATACAAAAATATCGTTAGTATCTTGAATGACATTAAATCAAAAGGCAATTCTGGTGCTTATGATGATACTGAGTTATTGAAGAAATTGGATACAATCCTAGTCCTTCTTGAAAAAATCGGTAATAAAAATTACGATGATACAAAATTGATGGCAAAATTGGATAAAATACTTGATGCAATCAAAGATCACAACATTACAGTTGATGTAACAGGTAAGGTTGAATGCAACTGTAACTGCGGTGGTAATCACGAAGGAATTCTTGGTGACATAGAAGATATCCTTGGATAATCTATAGTAATTATAACTTTCAATCAAGAAGGCGGCGGATTAAAATCCGCCGCCTTTTTATTCTTGCATTTGACAATTCCAGAAAATTGAGTTAATACTTATTACTGAGTTTTTGCGCCTTATATAATTCAAAAACGCTTAATACAAAGAAAAGACCAAACACAGCAAGGTACGAATAATTTGAGTAAACTTGTACATCACCAATTTTTACAGGCGGAAAAAGATTCAACAGAAATCCCATCGCAGTTCCCAGAAAACCTACCATCATAAAAAAGCAAAAATTCATTATACTCACAGCAGTGCTTGAGACCATCTTTCGATTAGTTAAATGCAAAACAGGAACAAGCAATGAGGTTAAACTTGCGTTTGCAGCCAATACACAAAATATCAAAGCTATCCAACCGGTTCTTATGTTAAATGCCAATAAAATACATATTATGAATAATGACAAAAAAGTAATTACGGATGCAGCTTTCAGAAAAATAACTCTGTGATTGTGACATATTTTGCACATTGAAGCATTAATTATATTAAATACCGCTGCAACTACAGCCATTATTGAAAGTACGACTGCAGCCTTTGAAGATGTCATCAAGCAAAAATCTTCCAAGAATTTTTTTCCGATAATTGTTTGTATAGCATAGGAAATTCCAAAATTGCAACACGCAAAACTAAAAAGATTACGGTTATGTTTTTTATGCAATACAAGACGAAACGGCAAGGTTCTCATTTTGACATTTTTATTTATCGGACAAAGTTTTAT
Organism: uncultured Vampirovibrio sp.; assembly: GCA_964503025.1. GTDB lineage: Bacteria > Cyanobacteriota > Vampirovibrionia > Gastranaerophilales > Gastranaerophilaceae > CAG-196. Next base: position 4,648 of record CAZCZF010000065.1, read on the forward strand.
TTTACTTAAAAGAATCGCAAAGACAACTACTGCAACAAGCATAACAGCTGCTAAAATAACAAGAATTTCTCTCCAACTCATATATTTCATTGCCATCACAAAAGGCGCATTTGCCGCTATACCTCCGGTATAACCGGTAAATAACATCACAGAAATTGCAATTCCAAAATTTTTTTCACTGACACAATCTTTTATTTCGCGGATAAGGCTCAAATAAAACATACTACCGCCAAGACCAACTAACGCGCGAGAAAAGTACATTAAAGGTAAATATGATGAGAGAGGAAATAATAATGCGCCAAGTCCAAGAATTATTCCGCCTGCAAACATAACTCTCAAACCACCATACTTATCGACAAGAACACCAATAACGAGTTGATTAAACGCATATATATACATAAACATTGCACCAAACGCTGTTATATATGGGGCACTTACGGCAAGTTCATGCTGCAATAGGTCAAAAATTGCGCCAGGAACAGCTATTCTTTGAAAATTTGCAAAGAAATAAAACAAAACTCCCAATAAAATTAATGTTATTTGAATACCCTTGTTTTTCATACCATTGTCAATTTACCGCTAAAAAAAAGAAGTGTCAATATCGAGCAAAACGATTAAAAAACAGTTATTGCGAAGGTTTGCGTAAGTTTCTAAATAAATATTAAGTTTTGTAACGATTATTATTCTTCCTGAAATTCGATTATAAAAAATGACTTTTAATATATACGAGATGAGGAGATGGTATTACTAAATAATTAGGAGAGCAAATATGTTAAATTCATATTGCAGACTCACGGTTCCAAAGGATCTAACGGCCTTTTATCGCGTTACTGATACTATCAGAAGAGCCAACATTAACGAGTTCAACAAAGACATTGTTATCAACAGAGATACAAAAGGTAATATTGCATCAGTCAATTATTTCTCATCAGATAACCAACTACAGAAACAAATCTGTTACAAAGATGAGGATATTTCCAAAATCAATTATTATAACGCGGGTTGTCTCACAACAACAGAAGCGTATAAAGACGGATTATTGGCATTAAAGTTTATTTTCAACAACAAAGGTTATCTGCAATATTCTTACGAATATCAATATAACCGCAAAAAGCAGATTACTCAATTATGCCGGAAAAATCATGATGAAGAAATAAAAGTTGAGTACAAGTACGATGATTTTGACAGAATTATAAAACGTATAGTAAGCCTAAATCACGAATATCTACTGGAACAAACTTATAGATATGATATTTTAGATAGAATTGTTGAATACAGAGATGATAATCAGCGAATTGTTGTTAACCGAATCAGCAAAAATAATGAGTTGCTATATTACATAATAACTGATAAAATGAATAATGATGTGAGAATATTCAATCATTTTACTGATGCAAATACGTACGATTATACCGAAATTTTGGTTAACGGACATAGCTCAACAGTAAAAGATGAAAGTTATGTGGACAATATTATGCTGAAAAAGCCTCATACAAATGAAGATGATTTGGATTTAATCATAGCTAATTTATTTAGCGGTGAGAATTTGAAAACAACAAAGCGAACTTCTAAAGTGATGACTCTTTCGCCGGAGAAACTGATTGATGATAATATTGAGCAGCGGGTTTTACCAATATCTCTTCGGAAAAGACTGCTTTACAGTATGGCAATAAAAGTATAAAACACGTAAAAAAGATACCTATATTCAGGTATCTTTTTTATGTTTTACAAAATAAAAAAAATATAGTATAATCGACTTGGTAGAGAGATTATCCGGAGGTTTTTATGAAAGAAGAATTTTCAACAAATACAAGACGTTGGTACGACAAAGATCCTGTCTTATCATCCGCAATGAAAACCTTGGAAGAATCAGATGATGAAACCCAGATTAAGGTCGCATTAAACCTTATTAAAATAATAACTGAACATCATTTATCTACGATGGAATATGAATCGGTGGAAGATATTGTTTCCGCAACAGAAGACGTAATGGATGAATCAAAACATGGTCGTTGGTACGATTTGGACGGAACTCTAAGAACTGCTATAAGCCTGCTTCAGAACTGTCCTGAAACAACGCGCGGTATAATTGCAAAAGAAATGGCAAAAAATGTTATTGACATTATCAAAAAAGAAGAAGATGTTGATGATGTAGAACTTGAAATACCGGAAGAATAATTGATATTGCAAAAAAAAAAAAAAAAAAAAAAATGTGCCTGCAAATTTTAATTTGCAGGCACATTTTTGCATACTCTGCTAGAACAACAACCTAAATAACAAGAATCTCTTATTTAATTTCTCAGAGAATTTCTTCAAGTTAGAAACGGTCGTAGATGTATCTTCTACAATTTGTTTCAAGTTTTCTTTGTCGCCACTTTCACCATTGATTGTTTCAAGAGCAGTAGAAACCTCGCACATTGTAACATTCAAATTATCAATTGAAGTTTCGATTTTTGACTTAAGGTTTTCATCCTTTGTCATACGATTAACAGAAGTTGAAATTTCGTTCAAATTTTTCATTACGGCATTCAAATCTTCCGCAAAATCTTTAGCATCTATCGCACCAACAATCGGTGTTAGCTGTTTCGATAAGTTTGAAATAGAATCTGCTGCATCGTACATCATCGGTTTGAACTTCTCATCACCAATAATTCCGTTTATATTTGTAGCCAACTTATTAAAGTTGTTTGACACATCGCTCATCATCCACAAAATTGCATCTATATCATTTCTTGATGTTTCAATTAGTTTTTCGGTTTTAGCCAAAGTTGTAGTAGCTTGTGCCGTCAACTCTTTAAAGTTTGTAACTGACTGTCTTAATTCAGCAATCATGCTATCGTTCAAAAGTTCATTAACAATTCTGTTTGTTTCCGTTAAAGACTCTGCTGCTTTGTATTGCAAGTCCATAAAATCCGCAATTCTCATCGGTTCTACTATTGTATACGGAGATGTTTGGTATGGATAAGGAAGGGCAGTATTGTCTAACGGCGCAATTCTCAGTTTTTTTACACCATCTTGCGTAACAATTTTTCCTGTCATAAAGTGTGGCAAAATTAACCCGGGAAGATTTACCACATAGTCAACTTTGTAAGCATAATTTGTTTTTACATAGTCTTTCAACTCATAAGGAACAAGCTTTGATGTCATAATTTGAGATTTTTTGACAAGTCCTACATCATAGTACTTGTCATCTAACTTAATCTCGACATCCGCGCCATTCGCAACCAAATCTTTGTTTACGACAGGTATGTATACGGAACGTACTCTTGGAGGCGTAATTTCCAAAAACTGTTCGCCGATTAACCCTGACTGCTGTATCGAAAGCATTGAAGCTTTAGGTATTGTAATACTTGGTTCAGTGATTACAAACTTCATCTTCACATAACTTGATTCACCGTTAACAACCGGAATAATCTCTTCCACTTGTCCGACTCTTAACCCCATCATCTGTACACCTGAGCCGGGACGCATGCCGTTTACGTCTTTAAAATGAACTTCTATTCTTTCCGCAGAAGAAAAAGCGCGACCTTTTATCCATAAAACCGTAAACAAGAGTATTGTTAACGCAACGAGTGTTAAAATTCCTACTTTAAATGATGGTGACATCTTCATTATTTTAATATTCCTTTTTATTCAAATTATACCATTTTCATCGGTCCATCAATTGCTGCCGTCACAAATTGTTTTGTGTAAGGAGTCTTTTGCTCCATAAGTTCAGATGGCGAACCTTCAAAAACAGCATGACCATTATACAACATCAACACTGAATCTGCCGTCCTTTGAATGGTCGACATTTGGTGTGTAACAACTATCGAAGCAGCATTGGTTTCATTTTTTAATCTGACTATATAATCTTCAATCAAAGTCGACGAAATCGGGTCTAATCCGGCTGTCGGCTCGTCATAAAGAATAATTTTAGGTTCAGTTACGATTGCACGAGCGAAACTTACACGCTTTTGCATCCCACCGGAAAGTTCTGACGGATACTTATCCTCTATTCCTGAAAGTCCTACAAGCTCCAATTTTTCTGCAACAATTTTTTCAAGCTCTGCTCTGGTATACCTACCTCGTAAATCTTTTCTTTCTTGTAACGCAAATGATATATTGTCAAAGACATTCAAAGAATCAAAAAGAGCTGAATACTGGAATACCATTGCAATATCTCCGCCGGACGTAATAATTTCACCGCCGTCTTTTTCAAGCAGTCCGCTAATCAGCTTTAACACAGTACTTTTTCCGGAACCGCTAAATCCTACTATAGAAAGAATTTTTCCGTCATCAACCTTGAAAGATATATCGTCAAGTACGACTTTGTTATCAAATGATTTTACTAAGTTTTTTACTTCTATACCCATTTTATTTCACCATAATTCTTTAAATCAATAGAAAAACAACGCTGCAAAAATCAAATCCAAAATGACTATCGCAACAAACGACCAAACTACAGCCTTTGTCGTCGCTGTACCAACACCTTTCGCTCCGTCTTTGGCTTCCATTCCGCAAGAACAACTTATCAGAGAAATAACAAATCCGAACGCAAGAGATTTTAAAATACAAACATTCAAATCGTGCATATTTAGCCCAAACCAGACAGAGTCAAAATAAGCTTTATAAGTTAAACCAGATGTGATATTAGAAGCAACAGCACCGCCAAACACCCCAAAAACTGAAGCAACCACTACCACTAACGGCATCATGAGAGTTCCTGCAATGAGCCTAGGTGTAAATAAGTAATGAATAGGATTAACACCTAGTACACGGATTGCGTCAATCTGCTCCGTTACTTTCATTGTCGCTATTTCTGAAGCAAGAGATGAGCCAATCATGGAGATTATGGCAAATCCCGACATGATAACACCTTCTTCGCGAACCATTAATATTGCAACAAGCATACCTACATAATTTCCGGCACCTTGTTTTACCATTTCTCCTGCAACTTGCATAGCAATAATAACGGATGTCATGCCAACAATAGACAATGTTATCGGAAGAGAAGAAACTCCAAATCTTGAAGCTTGTTCCATTACAGACTTAAAAGAGGTCGGAAAACTCATTAGTCCTTTGAAAAATTCTAAGCCAAAAAGCGCAATATTGCCGAGTGTTGTGATAAAGCTTCGCAACTCTGATAGGAACATTCTGATAATTTTATAAGTATATGTTGCCTTATAATAAATCCTCATGATGTGTAGTATTTTACCACACATTAAAAAATATTGCTATTGAATTTATTATCAATAAGAGTTCAAAGAGACAAAAAAAGAGTTTTAATTTCATACAAAAACCTTTTCTGTAAGTAATAGCGAAGCAATCCAGTCTTTTTGACGCAAAGCTAGTGGTTTCGCGACAAACCAATCCATTTACCCCTGGATTGCCACGAAAAACTGCGTTTT
>CAZCZF010000066.1:0-9547 GCA_964503025.1 uncultured Vampirovibrio sp.
GGCTGCGAGGGCTGCAGCGGATGCAGCAAATGCCAATAATTTATTGTGTTTTTTGTGTAAATGTCGACAATAATTTGTGATTTTCTTTAATAAAAAAACCATTTCTGCGTTTTGCACAAAGAATAGTATAGCCGCACGGGCGTTTATTGTGCAAAATTCACAAAATGGGCGCGACAAACAGACGGAAGGACTTTCCGTCAACATAAGTAAAAAAGGCGCTTGAGCATTGAAACAAAAGGACAGTTTATGAAATAATTTTTAAAAGTCTTTCTTTGTTTTCCCCCTGAGGGGGACAACGAAGAAAAATAAAAATTATTTCATAAACTAAATGTTCCAATGCTCTTCGCAAAGACCACCCCTTTTCAAAGGACAAATTCCGCGGAGAAGTTTTCCAAACGTTTGGAATTATAAAAGCAATGCCATGTACTCATTACTAGACATTCCGTTGAAAAGTTTCCGAGGATAGTTATTTATCCATTCTTGTATATCTTGAATCTGTGCATCTGTGTAGTTGGAGAAGTCACAACCTTTAGGACACCAACGACGTACCAGCTTATTTTGATTCTCATTACTTCCGCGCTCACTAGAGCAATAAGGGTGACAATAATATAAAGTGGTACGAGGTTCTTTCGAGTACAGAGATTTTTCAATGCCTTTAAAATCAAGAAACTCTGAACCATTATCGCAAGTAATAGTTTTAAAAGTATTCTTAAACTTCTCCGCGCCATATGCGCGCTCAATAGTATCAAGCGCCTTTGTGACCTCATCCATACATTTAGATGCAAGTTTAATTAAAATCTCATTACGCGTCAGTCTTTCGGTAAGCACCATAAGACACTCTTTGCTTTTTCCTTTGCCACCTACAACAGTATCAAGTTCCCAGTGTCCGTACTCTGAACGCTCATAAACGGACTTAGGACGCTTTTCAATAGATTTACCTTTGAGATTCTTAAAAGACGGTCTGACAGCCTTATAAGCGTTTGTGGGCTTATCTTTTTTAAAGGGCAAGTCTTTATTAGTGACGTTTAAAAACAAACCCATATCAATATAATGGTATAAAGTTGTTAGGCATATATCTGTCTTATATTTTCCTTTCGCACTTTGCAAGGTAGCGTATGGACTGAATTTTTTATTTACTATGCAATCCTCGACGTGTTTCACAAATGCGTAATCATTGCCAATTTTTAAATCACGTCCTTTATTTGCGCAATGCTTCTCATGCTTTGATTGTCCGATTTCTGCACTGTAATAGTCGTATTCCAGCCACGTCTGACCGTCACGAAGCCTTGTTTTCCCTCTTTTGATTTCGTTATATATGGTGTTGTAGTGTCTACCAAGACGGACAGCTATATCACGTTGTGATACATGGTCTTTGTACAGTATCTCAATTTTTAATCTTTCTTTATAACTTAAATTTTTTGCCATTTCACGCGCTCCTTTCAAGGTATATATTTGAGCCTACCAAATAAAAAACAGTTTATCAAATAGGGCGCGAGATTTTAAGTCTTGCTTTGACAAACTGTCTTTTATTTGGTATGCAATGCAGGAGAACAGTTCTCCTGCACCTTCTGTTAAATTTCTTAATTGAACGCGATTGAAATTTAGAGCGGTGTGAATTAATCACCCCTAGCCCCTCAAAGGGGAATAAAGTTTCATAGAATAAATCATTTCCAAACGTTTGGAATTAATACTTGAGTTCATAATATCGTATCTGCTGTCCAGCTTGAGGAACATCAACAGTTTTGGTGTAAGTAATGCGGTCAGCATATGTCTTTAAAAAATCATCTTCATCAAGTAGGAATAGTTCTTCTTCTGCAATGTTGCAGTTTCTACTATAATAAAAACGTCTTTTTTCTTTTAAATGGAAATCAACATCTTTTGTTATATATTTGGTAATATAACTGCTGACCTTAGAAGAATCTTGCACTCTTGTCGCGGTGGTAAAACCATAAGACCAATCAACAATGTTATAAATGGGAAGATTCTTTTTGTAATCAGTTTTCCAATATCTAAAGCGGAGTTCGTCACAGTTTGCAAGAAGTCCATGAAAATGATAATTCTTTTTGTCTGCATGGAGTTCCGCAACAATGAGATACTTAAGATTAGGACATTTACGCGCCTTAAGATTGTACAAGAAAGTGTTTAGTTTTTCTACAATTTCGTCATAATCACTGGCATCCGTTTTCGTACGTTCAAATGTGAGAGTGATAAACCAATCCCATGTATTAGAACGTGCTATCCTGTAGACCTTGTTTTTTGCTCTACTGTTTGCGGATGCAATACAATGCTTTGTTGCTTCTTCTGTTCGGTCAGAGATATCATGAGTTTTATTGAGATTCTCATTTGTAAGAATTTCTTTTCCTTTTGTGATAGCATGACCGAAGAAAGTGATATGTTCACCGCTTTCATACTGATATCTACGACAATTATATAATTGCTCCATAACTCGCTACCTTTTAAATATTTTACAAAGTGAGGTAAAAGTGTTGCTATTGTCAAGTAGAGCAACGGCCTATGTTTTTTTCATTTGGAAATAAACACAACTTTTATCACTTTGTTTTTGTTTTATGGGAAAATCAATCCGAAATATTGATTTTTACTCCGTAGCCGTGAAGACGGCTACTGCGCGCACGGCTTGCAAGTTCCCTTCGGTAGACTTAGGGGAAACCCCTAAGTACCCCATGAATGATTAAAATGGTGAATTATCTGAAATACTTTCTAAGGGGATAAAATCTGATTGAATTTTTTGAATATGATAAAGCCTATCCATTTCTGTCTGAATAGGTTTAAAAGCCTTGTCAGTAAAACCCATTTCCAACAACATGATATATATTTCGTCGGGATAGTAATGATATAGATTATAGAATTGCTGTTCGGTTTTGTTATAATATTGTTTCTCACGATAATGAATTTTAGATTTTGATAACATTGTTTAATTCTCCTTTGTGTGTGTTCGTGTCGTGCCGGAGCGTAGAGAGGTGCGCACGCGTCCGCTTATTGCGCAACCTCTCTCCGCTCCTACTATTTAGTCATTTTTTTTCGTGACTTTGTGTATTGTTTAGACGGCTTAGCAACTCCATCCATATTTACACCATTATTTTGTTGTAAAGCAAGAATTTCTTCTTCGGTGAGCATATCTCCTTGTTCACATGACTTTTTAAGATTCTCAACGCAAGCCAAAGTATCGTAAGCGTTGTAGTCGTTATCGGTAATAAACCATCCAAAACGCTTTGTAGATTTAACAAGTGTCGGGTCTGTTGCATTCTCTAAAGCAAAAGCATCAAACTGACCATGTACCATAAATCTCCATACTTTATTACAAGAAATAACCCATGTGGTAACTTGTCTGAGAAGCGCGTCAACATGATTAAATCGTTGCGCAGTATAGATTAAGCTAATATGGTGGTGTCGGCACGTTAAAAGCGTATTTAAGAAAAGCGGGTCAATATTGCTCTTAAAGCTACGGCTATTCATTTGTACGCTAAACTCATCACCAAGCACAAGATGACAAGTAAGTGTGTCGTTTTCTTCGTCCAGTTTTTTGTAACGCTCCGAAATCTGAACAATTTGAGCAAGTCCAGTAAATTTTTCATAGGGCAATGATAAATCAACATTTGATACAATATGTATTTTCTGTGTTACCCATTTCATGCGGTGGAAATCGAAAATCTTTTTATTGTTATACTTGTTGTATCGTGTCACAACATGATGCACAGCTGACAAGGTTTTGCCTTTTCCAAACAAGCCAACATAGGCAATTAGCTGTCCAGTTTTGCATTCATTCCAGCGGTGGAATTTTACATATTTGAAAAAGTCAGTGATGCCATATCTGATTGTTTTAAATGGATGCATGACAGCCACACGAAAACATATGGAAATATAAAAAGCAAAAATAAATCCGATAATATAAAATAATTCCATGTGCGCCCCCTTATCTATGTGCGCTTAGCAACGAATCAGCAATACTCGACAAACAAGACAATATCAAAACAAAAACCATGTAACACATGAGCGTATATGGTGTAAATTCATTTGCACCATTAAAAATAAGTTGCATAAGATTATCCATAGGTTAATTTCTCCTTTTATCTGTAAAGCGGTTGACAGCTACTTTAAGTTTTTTCTCTGTCCACTCAAACAACAGAAACATAAAAATTAGGACAGAAACCGAAGCAATAGAGGACACGCTTTCGAGAATTTCAGAAGTATTTTTTTGAATCTCCATGAGTGTTTCCGTATCAGCTTCGGAATAAGTCGCAATATCTCCAGTAGAAACGCTAGACAAAACAGCACTACCGCTGTCTTTCCAAACGTTTGGACTTGCGAGGACTGTTTCGCTGTCAGCTTCGCGAGATTCATTGACACTTCCGTTGGATAGAGGATTGTCAATAAGCCCAGTATTGTTATTAATAATGTCATCATCTCCACCATTGACAGATATATCTTGTAGAGATTCTTTGATAAATGTTTCATTCATATTTGTTCCTTTCTTGTGAAATTTAAATTAATATGTTACAATTTGTAAAAATATAAAAGTGAGGTTTGGAGCATGGAGGAATTAATTTTAAAATCGTTTTCATTATCAATATTAATTTTTGTTTTATTAATACTAATTTTGTGGCTATTTATAAAATCAGCAGTTAAACATGGTACAAAAGAAGCAATCATGGAATGCTACAGAAACATATCAATGATTGAAAAAGACCCAGTTAAAAAAGCTAATTTTACAAAGACACCCGAAGAAGAATTACAAGAAGAATTAAATAACTGGTAATTAATCAAATAAACGAAATAAAAATCTCAACATAAAACCACCCAAAACCACAAACATACATACTGACATAAGGGAAACATTATAGCCAAAAAGATTTATGTTAGTAGTTAAAATGCTCATACCAATATTGAAAATAGAATAAAAAATATTCATATGTATATCACCTTCCAACAAATCTCAAAATGACAATAGCACCAATTCCGACAGCAACAAGAGCAACTAACCAACTAGGCAAAAAAGAAAACACCCTAGCAAATAACGAAGGAAAATCACCTAACGAGTCAACAACATTTTCAACACTGTTCCATAATTGTTCAGTTTGCAAATCAAGGCTAGTCTTATCTATCGAATGATATACGTCATTATCAGACTTAGAATAACCAAAATCTTCAAGAGAATCTTTCTCACTATCAGTTAAACCATTTTGCGATTGACTTTCACCAAACATAGAATCACTATCATCAAACTGCGAACCGCTAGAACCGTCTGAGGATGCCATATCATCAAACCAATGCGCCCATTTGCTATAGTGAATACCTTCTGCATCGGAATACCAAAATCTAACATAAATTTCACAACCATTTAACAAAGATTCACAATTTGGTAAAAGAAGCGTGTTTAACGTAACAAGCGCATCATCATAACCAAGCGAAGGAAACAAAGGAGTACCAAAAACACCGCTAGTATTGACGTTAGAAACATTTCGTGAATCAATGGGATATTTTGTTAGTAAATCTTTCCATTGCGACTGACCAATAACAGCCAAATCTTTTTGTCCAACAGAAGAAACGGAATCTTCATAGGCAATCCATGTTGACAATTCTCCTTTAATAACAGATTCATATTTGTATTTCCACATAAGATTTTCTTTAAAAACACCAATATCATCAACAGAATACCAGCGTCCTTGAATTTCAATATTCAATTTTTCATTTGCATTACTAATCTCAAAAAGATAGGGAGGATTGTTTTCGTAAAAATCTTTCCCAATTCCATCATATTTATCTGCACCGTTTATCATAACAATACGAGGAATTTCTAATTCAACATTTAAAACACCAACATCAGCAAGATTAGATGACGGTCTATCAATTTTTGAAATATTTCCAATTTCATCTAATTCAACAGTAATCATATTCCCCCAGTAATAATTTCCAAATATTCCATTTGCAACGGCATACATGGGAAGAAACTCAAGTTTTTGAGGAATAGAGTCATACTTTGTTAAGTCTGAAAGAGTCTTTGACCAGCTTAATTCCGATAGGGAAACAACCTCAACTTCTTCTCTACCGCTACCATAATCAGCGTAAATTTTCACATATTCATCATACGTCACATCATCATTATCGGGTACGCGAGTAGGAGAAGTCGCACCAGTCCACGAAGCATTAATAGAGCCATTTTTACTAGTACACTTAAAACCTAGAAGATTATATTCTGAATCTAAACGGTCAGTATCGGTCAAATCAACACTATATTTGTTCAAAGCCTTAGAAGCGTCTCCTGTTTTAATATATTCCGCAGCTTCTTCACGCGACGGAAAGCACGGCAAATTAGTAGTAAGCGAATAAAAATCACCATTAAAAGATGAATTAAAATCAGAAGAAGAAATCTTAAGATTTTCAGGATTTTCAATAATATCATAAGATTCAATATACAAATTTTCGCTATAAGCAAGGCTTTTAATAGGACCATAATAATGGTCATCTTTTACAAAACAAGCAAGACGATAATCGCAAACAGTAGAATATTTAACTAATACCTCTGCGGAATCATGAATTAAAAGTCTACGATACAAATAGTAATAATATGAATTATTATCTTCATTGTTAATTTCTTCTGCATGGACTGTCAGAGAACCAAATGCAGTGAAGAGCATAACAAGAGCTATCGCAATAGTTACCACAAGGCGAAGTATGCGCAAATATGTTATATCATCAATTTTTTTAAAATTTTCACTTGCGTACATTATTTTTCCTTTCTTTCCAAACGTTTGGAATAAATAAGGGGCAAGGGAAATTCCCTTACCCCTTGGGGTGATTCTCTCATTAAGCAACAGAGCCTTTTGCATTTCTGAAAATGCCAAAGCCGATACCAACAAGAGAAGCAATCAACAGAACATTCATGGGGAACTCTGTAAACAGACCCATACAAGTTTTGCACAAGGCAATCAGTTCAGCCACGATAGACTGGTCAATTAATGCGGATGCTTCCATAGCGCTCTCCTTTCCTCAATCGGGTTGCAAGACCGATATCTGTTTGATTATTTGCAAGTACTTAACAAACGAAAATTCAATCCCAAAATAAAAGGAAATAATGGGTTATTAATGACCGACTTTGTCGGTAGGGGCTATCGGCAACTCAAAGCTGTGAGCGCTCCAGTAGGGCGCGTGTAGGTTACTGGTAAACGCAAGACTAAGGTTCAGTATGTGAACCGCTGACGCTCTCACATTTGGCAATATATACACTATGCAATGTTGACGATAAAGGGAGAGTGTGAGGTGTCGAACCTCACAACTTCTGTACATAGTTACGTCGCGCTATCAGTGCTTTCCCATTAAGCTAACTCTCCATATGTAAATCAAAAAAATGAATCAAAATCACAAGTGAAGTTGTTGAATAAAGGATTCGACAATATCCATAACATTATGTGCGATATCGCGCGCAATGGTCGAAACAAAAGACCAAAGGAAAGATGATTCTATAAAATTCCACAAATTAGAAATATACATTTTGAAGTCCTTTCTTTCCAAGCGTTTGGAATATCACATAACCGCGCTCCATTCCTACAGAACTATTTCTGTAGGAAGTAGGGGAGGAGGCGGTAACACAAAGGAGATAGGAAGAAGCCAAGGTGCTTAGACATACCCCTTGAACAATCGTCTTTTGCTTCTTTACTGTTCAGACCATACTCATATTATTTTGTAGGAGTGGGAGCGTTAGCGCTCTTAATGGGTTCGGGAGATACGCTGGTGATACGGAGCGTAATCTTTCCTTGATAATCACCGATAGCAACGGCAACGGTATATACTTCATACATCTTTGCATTTACAAGGGAATCATATACGTCTTTGGTACATGAGAGAGAACCGACTTCACTTCCCTGCATGATTGCGATTTTGTAGGATTCTCCGAAATCCTTAGTTGCTTCTTTCTTCTCTACAGCGAGAACTCTTACATTAGCATTAGTTGTCATTTTCATAGTTTTTTTCCTCTTTTCTTTCTTTTGAAATAAATTGTTTAAAATAAGTGTTTTTATAATCACACGTCATGGATTCAATCCAAAACGCAAGACCAACAATGTAATAATACTCTTCTTCGGAAATATGTCCTTCTTCCAAAAGCTGAACAGCGGAGCGGAAAGCTTCAGCACAGTCAAGCTTAAAATTATAGTGTACACGTTCATCTTGTGCAAGCTGGCTTATACTTTGTGCATCAGTGTATTGTCCAATACACTGACACACAATATCAAAGGTTAGGTTATTTGTGCTCAATCCGTCCATACAACAGATACCTCAATTCTATGCTTGCCATCCTTGAAGGCTTTTGATTTAAGATTCTTCTCAATCAAGTCATTCATGCCGTCAAGATACTCATTATATGATGCCAAACTGTCAAATCCTATAATCTCTTGACGATATATTTCTTTCGCGGTGGTGTCAATAACATCACTATCAGCGGTATCAGAGGTATCAGCAAGGGAATCAGAATCTTCTTCATTATCAGAACACAACTCCTTTACTTTCTTATTAATATCACGGACGGACATATCGGGGCTAAAATTAACTAACTGTTCATCATCCGTCACGTTGAGCAATGCAATTAATTTAGATGACTGGAAATCTTTATATTCTTCGCGGATTTTGTCTACGATTTCACCATTTTCGTCACGCTCCGCGAAGCGGTCAACTACTCCAACAAAGTTATATGCGGTTTGTTTTTTTATGCCATACTCCTTTGACGCAAGGTCAACAAAGGTCTTGTAACCAAGTTGTTCATGCGCCTGTGTGCGATAAAACCAATGGAGTGCAAAGGCAATTTTCTCAAAGCTAGAATCAATGCGACATAATTCGGTTTTGATTGCCTTGTTGCGTTTCTGTGCTTCTTTCGCAAAAGCAACATCCGTATATGTAGTAGTGGGGGCTACCTCTGTAGCTTCGATAGGGGGATTCATAATGTTATCATTCTTTTTCATGTTCTTTATTCTCCTTATAATTTTGTGTGTTTCCCCATTCCAAACGTTTGGAATGGGGGATGTATCTACTGTTCCATCCTTTGTAATGATTAAATATAGTAGATTTCATTATTAGAATTTAATTGCGGAACTCCATAAAAAAATTCATCACATTCCTGTCTATCATTTAATACAGCCGTGAGGAAACGTTCTTTCAATTCTCCGTCAAACAATCCAAGTTCGCAATAAGCAATGAACGTAGCATCAATTCTGTGATATAAAACAACCCAATCACTAAAAAGTTCTTTCTTAGAAGCAACGCGAGTTATTGCATTAATTTTATTCCGAGCAATTTCAAGTAAATATGTTTTACTGACAAACTCTTCTTGCGTTATTGTGTTACGGATTTCCTTAATTTCAATCATGTTTTTTCTCTCCTTTGTGTATAAAATCGTTATGTGCAAGCCCTATTGCTTATCACATATTAATTATATAATTTACATTATTGTGTTTTTTGGGCAAAAGCAGTTGACAAAACGAAAGGGATTGCATATTCTGTAAAGTAGTGAGAATTCATATGCAGGAAAGGCTGTGAGCGA
>CAZCZF010000067.1:0-9296 GCA_964503025.1 uncultured Vampirovibrio sp.
TCGCTATTTTTATAGTATTATTTATATAAAAATAGGAGCTTAAATGAAAAAAGTAAAAATAACAGTTCTAAAAACAATGTTCAATGAAGATCTAGCAAAAGAATATGGTATTGAAGGACTATCAACTTGTCCGTTTCACAAAGTTGGACAAGAATTTTTTGCAGATTATGCTAAACCTGAAGGATTCTGTGATGAAGCTTGGAAGGCAATATATCAGTATGTATTTGCCTTGGCGCATGGAGCAGAAAAATCAACATTTTATTACAATGATTGGATAAAAACACCTGGGGTTGCGATTTGCAGTTGTAACGATGGCTTAAGACCTGTTATTTTCAAATTGGAAGCTACTGATATTGAAAGTAAATAACAACATTACTTCATCCGATTCAATCCACCTTATTAAATTTTTTGATTAAACTTTTTAATTTCCTTTGATCCCGTTTTGACATTGAGGATTTGTATTTTTGAGCAATTTCAATTATTTGTTCTGCAATATTTCCGGCTTTTTTTAAATTATTTTTATCAGCAATAATATTTGTTGTTTCTTGACGTTCAACCTTTATTTGACTGTATTTCACTATTTGTGAAATACAGTCAGTCAGGCTTTGAAGGAGGGCAGAAAATCCTAACATATTTTTATTTCCTTAAATCTGCAACAACCGTTAACAGGTAGTTTGCAAAAGTTTCAATAGCGTCTACACCTTGGTTGAAACAATAATTATCAAGTTCATTTGGTGTTGTTGCAATTTTTTCTTTTAATTTAAACAAACTGTCAATTGCCGGTTTTGTGTATTTTGCGAGGTTTTCATACAGTTTTGTAATGTATTTTGGGACATTTTTATCAACCAACTTTAAAACAAACGGTTGGATTAAATCCCATAATTCATTCAATGCTTTCCAATTTTTAACTTTTTGCAATAAGCTCATAATAAGTTCCTTTCTTTTTGAATATGTACTTGTTTTGCTTGATTTTTTCTCTGTACCAAGCGATTTTTTGTCGTAAATATGTGCCGACACTGTTTTGTGATAAATTTGGCAGGTAATTTATATATGTAATATCAATTTTTCCATCGGGCTTTTTCTTTTTTCTGTCAAATTCATAGTGCGTAAATACTGATTTTTCGGTAATCAAAATTCCGTATTTGACTGACAAGTATGCTGCTAAACAACAAAAAGATTCAACTTGTTTTTGAGTGAGCGGGTATTTTGTTTGCTTGTTTTTCAAATCAAAACCAAACATTCCGCAACAAGAAATTCCTATGCAACCTGTATTTCCGCCACCGCAATGTTTTGCATATTTTCCGTCATAGCAGTTTAAGTTGTCTTCAGGGGTGTAAGCTCCTGCGTAAATTTTTCCGTATTTATCAACGCAGTAGTGATATGCTTTTAAATCAGTATCACAAGGGGTATTTGCACCTGCTGTCCAATGCAGACAAATTTTATTCAGTGATGTCATTTAAAATATTCCTCCAATTTTGTCTTTGGGTTATTAATGCAAGATATTCTTCATTTGTTAATGAGGTTTCTATCCCTAAATCCTGTTGCTCTTTATGTCTTGTAACTTTCCAATCGGTTGAGTTTAAGGATTCTTCCGCTTCTTTTTTATCCAATTCGGCAAACAATAAATCCGCATTTATTATCCAAGCTCCATTAATATATTCAGCTTTTTCATGAGGCTTTTGCGGAACTAAAATGTCCCCAAACAATATTTTTTCCGATTCTATATACTGACCATTCCTAATTACGCAATACATTAAAAACTCCTTTCTATTTGTAGAATCAAAGAAACGTTGTCTTTGATTGCACGAGTAATGTTATTGGGGTCTTTATAGTTCATAATCGTGGTTGGAGTTCTGATTTGGAATTCGCAATCATCAATGTAATATCCGTAATTGTTTAATTCGACATTTGTATCAATATTGGAATCCACACTCCAAGGCAAAACAAAGCCGTTAACTTTGTCTTTTATCCAAGCAGAGATTTTTAAGTATTTGTAATCAATTCCTGTATTGTGAAAAAAGGAATAGAGCGTACTTGTTGATAAATCTGTTTCTTCGCTTGTATATTTACTTTCTATTGCATAACATTGAACATCCGAAACGTAGTTATTTTCTGTTTTTGCTCTGCCAAGATAAATAATTTCGGTTTCATCAAATTCCCCTGTATCAATGTTATAGGAATAAAATTTATTTTTAGGAACAACAAAACAATCAGCAAGCTCATGAATTTCAAATTCTCCGATTTGTGCTCTTGTTGCCATATTTTGAATTTCCGTAAATTCAATCCTGAATTTGTTACAAGGAACAATAACATCTGCATCAAAATCTCTGACTTCATTTACAGTCCAATCAAGTTCGTTAACGATTTCTTTTAGAACAATCCATTCTTCGCCGTTAAAACCTTTAATGTATCCGTTTTTAACAGAACCGCCTGCATCATCGTGTGAAGCTACAATTGAAAATCTTGCGACATTTCTGAAATCAGGGAAATCAATTTGTAACCATTGATTCCCTCCGACAACATTTGCGACCCACTTGTTGTTCCATACTTTATTAAATGCAAAATATCCGGGGAAACTTCCTGTGTTTGGTGCATAATGACTGCTTTCTAAAACAATATATCCTGATTTAAATTCTTTGCTTGTGGTAAAAGAAATCATTGTAGGAACTGAGTTTGTTTGAGAATGCCTTTGAAGTGTACTTGCGTAAACGGGGCGAGCGGTTGTTACAAAAGGTTCAAGCCTGTTTTCGGAATTTCTTTTGTAACCGAGATAACTGTAAGAATTGTTTTGTAAATCCTTGAATAAATGATTTTTATTAATAGTTGAAAGTTGGTTAATTTTACCTGTATTTGTTTTGCCGCAACCTGTATTTACAACAATCGGATTTGATATATCGGCAAGTAATTCAACCTCTGTTGGAGAGTATTCGTTAATTGTTTCATATAATTCTAATGCACCAAAACCAACTTGAGTACTGGCACCAGCAGGACTGTTAATTGTAATTCTGTAGAACTTAAATTCGCCAAATGAAGTTAGAGCAAAATATCTTTTTTCATTTTGTACCCAATTGTTGTTTCCATAGTATTCTCCAAGCAGAGTCCAATTTATATCATCATTACTGCCTTCAAGAATAAAATCGCCGGGGCTTGTAGGATTTACATCTGCTAAATTTCTTGCATTTATTGAAAATGCTGTAACTTTGGGAGTGCGGTTTTTAAATTCAATTTTTAACCACCCGTTAGGAACACCTGCAATTGTCAGCCATCCGTAAGCATCATTTGTGTGATGTCTGAACGCTTTCCAAGCCATATAATTTGTTGCATCCGATTGGGAAGATGATGATACAAGACAATCTTCATCTTCAAAGTCTGCTAAAATCGGCATAATATTTTCTGAAAATTCAACCTTTCGCAAAAAATCAGAATTTCCGTTTTCATCTTTTGGAGAATCAATTATTGTTTGAGTTGGAAGTGAATTTGTTTTTTCTTCAACTGAAGTAAAATAGTTTACTTCTTTAACTAAACCGCTTTCAAAAAGATAAATCCCGATATCGGAGGGGTTTGTAGTCCTATCAACATTATTTTGCAATCTCAAATTCGGACTGTTTTCAATAATTCTTGAATCACTGAATTCAATAAAAAGAACTCCGTCAGTTATTCCTGTAAATTTTGAAATTGAACTTGTTCCTGAGACTTTGAAATTATTTGTTTCTTCGTTTAGTTCTAAAGTATCGGAATCGCATTGAATTTCACAAAGAGGTGTTGATTTATATTCTTCAAAATCTTGCTGCAACTTATTTAAAAAATCTTCCTGCTCATTATTGGAAATTCTTAATTTTTCAAAATTACTGTTAACTTCTTCTGCGATAGCTTTGGTTTTAGGTTTAAATTTTATTAATTCATCAATTTGCATAAATTACTCCTATACATATTTTGCAGGTCTGTTTTTGCGCCAAAATGCAAGCCAATTAACTTGCGGATTTGCACGTTGTTCCGAGTTGTAGCAGGTTATTTTTATTCGTGTGCCTTCTTTTTCCCAAACGCAATACAAAGAATCATTTCCATCAACTTTGCCACTAAAATGGATGGTTCTGATTGACGGAATAAAAGCCAATAAATCGTTCATTGTGTAATAATCAGGCGGATAAACGTATGTTGTTGTTCCGACATTAAAACCTGAAACAATTTGCAAATTATCAAAACTGTGAACTGACTCGTTTGCTTCAATTTCAGTTATCGGATGAGAGTGTTGGCGGTAAGCATATGGTGTTAAATTTTCTTCAGGCACAATTCCGTTTTCGTTTAAAACCAATAAATTATTTGCGTTATTCCCTGCGTGAAATCCGTCAACCATATCGGCATTTAGGTTTTTGTTTACTTCGCTATTTGAAACAGGGACTTGGTTTTCTTCGTTTCCTGCATGGAATCCGTCAACTTTATCCGCATCAATCATTCTGTAATGTGCTTCAGGGTCTTGATTATGCACGGATTCTAAATATTCATACGAAACTATACTTGTATTTGAATCAATAATCAGTTGTTTTTCTTCCAAATTATCAACTTCAAGCACGACCTTGATGTAAAAATCTCTAGTAGATCCTTCATCTTCAATGGGTTTATAGCTTTCAGGGATTCTGCCAACTGCAAAAAGATTTTTATTTGCATCAAAAATACCGATTTCTCGGATATAGTATCCGCCGCTATCAGAAGGTATTGCACATTCTACGATTAAACGGTTTTCGTATTCTTTATCGACATAGATTTTAGAAATTTTTCCTCGATAAGTTTCGTTCATTAATTCTGTTTGTTCAACATCGGGGTCATAATATCCGTCTCCGCCATCTCCAACGGCAAAACTTGTTAATTCAAGAATTGTGCTTTGTGCAAGTGAGCGTGTTATTCTACTTTTTCCGCCTGTTGTAACTACCGTATAAAAATCCATAATTTCTCCTTAGCCAAACGACCAAATACTGTCATTAAATTCAGATTCATCCCAAACACAAATCTGAAGTTTTGCATTTTCATCTTCGGGTTTAACCCAATAACCTTCATCCCAATTGATTTCATCCCAGAATAAAGTTTTTTGAAAGGGGTAAATTGTTGTGCATTCGCCGCACAAACTGATTGCTGAAATTTTAGCTTTTGTTTTAGTCGGCATTTCTATATTCAAATGTGCCAAGTGTGAACGAACATTTTTGTATTCGTTAATCAAATCTTCTAATTTTTTTAGAAGCTCAAAATCTAAACCTGTATGCTCAAAACTTATATCAACCATAAACGTATAAGGTTCTCCATCCGTTTCAAACCATTCTTTAATAACTCCTTCAAGATTAAACATCTCAAAGATTTTTGTCAGAGCATATTTTGTACCTTTGTATCTGTGAACTTCGATTGAACGCTTGATTAAATCTCGTTTTTCGTTATCATTACGACATTGCAACCAACCTTCATTACCTGTGATGTGATATTGCTCTGCTAAGTGCGGAAGTGCATCTGATGGCAGATTATCAATAAGTGATACAAGGACTTTTTCAACATCAATTTGAGAAAATCTTTCTTCGCATATTTCATCAAAAATTTTGAGGTTAATATCATTAATCGGTGCTAAATCACTCATCAGCATAACCTCCGATTGAAATATCGCAATTTGTTAAATATGCCCATTGATGTTCTTTTATTTCAACATCTGAACTGGGAGTTTCTAAAACTACTTTAAATACTCCATAAACGCTGTTTAAAATGGAAATAATTTGTGTTTGAATAACATCTTTTCCGAGTTTTTCAGCCAATGAAATTTTGTATTCTTTTATCTTTGAATCAATTGTTTTTATTACCGATTCTTCGTCAGAATCTTTGTATAAATAAATTTTGGCTTTTATTTCAAAATCAACTTTTTCAGATGAATAAACTTTAACACAATCCGTTAACGGACGGATTTTATCATCGGATAAATATTCTTGCACGATTTTTATTATTTCATCACTTGGGTTTCCATCTTTTGTCAAAAGATAGATTGCAACAACACCGGCACTTGGGGATGTTATTGCAACATCGGTTATTGATTGATGAGCGGATAATGTGTGATAGCGATATGCACCACGACTTCCTGCATTTGAAAATTTTTCAGGAGCTTGTCTGATTCTTTCTCTTAAACTGTCCGCTTCCTCATCATCGGCACCGCCTGCTGATATTGTTGTATTTTCAACGGTTGATATGTAACTTAGCGGTGTAATTAAATTATTTATTGAACCTAAAATGTAGTTATTAGCTCCTGCTCCTGCGGTTTCGCAGATAGCTTGCACGTTTGCGGATGTTTCATTGCTTTTCAAAACAACATCTTCTGTAGTTTGAAAAATGTATAATCCGTCTTTTGTTTCAACCTCCGTAGCTTTAGGAATTTTAAAATCAAAATCAAGAGGTTCATCAACAGAAAATTTTAGGGTAACTTTTGCACAATTTGCAAGAAGTTTTGTTACACCCAAAGGTTCTCCTATGTGTTCTAAGATATCTAATGGAGCGTAGTTCAATAAATTTTGTTTTGCCGTTTCTTGAATTTTCATCCTTAAAACGGTTTCACGATAAGCTCCGACATCAACCATTAATCTTTCGATTTGAGCAGGCTGAAGAACTTTTCCTGATTTTTGCTCATAAAGTTCTATCCATTCTTTTGTGATGGTATCAGGGTCTCTATTAATAAAATTGGGTTCAGGAAGTTGTGTCATAAATTTACCTCCACAGAATCTGAAACATTACTGTCATTTAACGACCATTCCACTTTTATATTTATCTGTGCCTGATTGATTTCAACCGTTACGGAATCAACTTTTATTCGTGTTTCCCATAAAGTTATGGCATCAATGGTTTCTCTGATAATATTTGCTTTTGCGATATTTATGGGATAATCAACATATTTCAAAATATCCGAGCCAAAAGTCGGACGATGAGGAACCGAGCCTTTTTGTGTAGTAAGAATTATTGCAATACATTGGTTAATATCGTCAACACCTTCTGCGATACTGCCGATTTCGTTTAGTTTATATTGCCAATCAACGTATGTAATTTCATTTAACTTAGTCACATTTTATCCTTTGGGTTTGATGTCGGACTTCCCTGATTTCCTGTATGTGTATGAGAATTGTAAATATCTCTAATTGTTTGCATTGATGAGGTTTTGTCTGTAATGTCCGCATTTGATGTAATTCCATCCGTATTAATCAGCAATCCTGTGTGATTAATGTTGCCGTTTAAATTGATGTTTTTGAAGGTTATAGTCAGAGTATCCGTATTTTTATCAATATTAATCAGCGAATTATTTTCTAAATTGATAGATATTTGATTTTCATTTGTTATTGCAGGAGTATCGACTGATGAATAAATAGAACCTAAAATCACACCGTCTTCAGAATTTTCGTCCATAAGGCAAACAACTTGCTCCCCAATATCTGGCATAGAATAGAATTTGTCTTTAAGAGTTTTTGTTTGCATAACAGGTAGCCAATATGAAATTGAATCGTCATCTTCAAAGCTGACTCTTGCTTGAACATTTATGGGATTTATCTGAGTAACAATGCCAAATCTCAACATGAAGTAACCTCGCAGTATGTTTTATAACCGCTTGTTCTATCCAAAACGTGTCTTGCCTGAGTTATATGGTATTTTCCTGAAAAATGTCCAATGCCTTTTAATTCGATATTCGTTCCGGCTATCAGGTACGGATTTCCGACAAATTCAAGCGAGCCTTCAATTTTTGTATCAGTAGTTCCAAGTGCGGCATTTGCTTTAACAATTGCATCTTTTCTGCTTGAACATCTGGCATTTATTTTTAAAGTATCGCCTTTTACGACGTTTTCGTTGCGAGCAGTTGCTTTGACGGTTTTCTTTTTCTTTGGATCGAAATACGATACTTGAACGGATTTGTATTTCTGACTTGTTTTTTCTCTCAAATTTATGTGAATTAAATCAGATTTGAAAAATATTTGAGTAGACTTTGCACCTTTTAATTTCTGTACATCGTAGAATACAAGGTTGTTTTCGGCAATTTTAAAGATGTAGCCGTATTGTTCTGCAAGTTTTGTTAAAAATGTCAAATCTCTTTCCTGATGTTGAGTAATTCTATCCACTCTGACATCTGAAATCTCGCCAACCAAAGTGTATCCGTGTTTATCTGCTATTTCTTTTGCAATTTGTTTCAAAGTCTTGTTTTCATATCCGACAGAATTCTTTTGACGGAGCGGTTTTTTAATTCCTGTTGCTAAACCTTTAACTGTAATAATATCAGGTGGAGTGTCGTATTCAAGCTCATCTATTTCAAAGATTCCGCAGTTTAAAAGTTTTTCTGCCTCGTAACCTATATATGCACGCAAACAATCGCCTTTTGACGGTATCCAAGAGCCTTGCCAAAGTTTTTCCGAGTCTTCAAAAGTTATTTGAAGTTCATCGGATTCGCCGTGTTCAACGTCAGTATACTCAATACTTACAACGTATTGCGACACGTCTTTTGTTATATTCTTTTGTTCATAAAATAGTTCAAATATGGGGATTAGCATTATTTAATCTTTCATTTTTCAGATTAAATAATTACCGAATGAGCTTATTAATTCTTAATTTTTCAACCCAAACACTTGACAAAAAGGGGATTATAGTAAATAATAATAATGTACAACATAGGAAGTTCTCCCTGCTTTTAAGCACAGAAGCCTATGTTTTTTTGTGGTTTAATTTAAGTTTTCCCATTATCGAGTTATATGTATCTAAAAACGTAGAAGTTTGTTTTAACATTTCAAGCTCATCATTTGGCAAATATGAGAGCATTTCGAGAATGTTATTATACATACTTAAAGTACGATTTGGGTACTTAAATATTTTTTCATAATGAAAAACTCTGTTTCTAAATCTTCTTATAACATATAATTTTGTTGCGATATAGTTTATAGAATGCTTATTAGGATAATTTTCAAAAACACCATAAAAACATTTTGGCTTATTCCAAATTTTAGAATTGTATTTTTTTACACAAAGATTTGTCCAAAATCCGAAATTAAGATTAGCAATAACTTTGCCAACTGTAAAAACTTTTGAAGAAGCTTTACAGTCATCTTTTGTTTCTTGATACGTTTTTACTAATGTTTTATATTCGCTATCATCAAGTAATGATTGTTTTTTTTATTTCATCTTCTATCCAAGTTTCAGAAATATATTTCTTTAAAATCGCATCAATTGAATTTCTTAAAACAACTTCTAATGTACATAATTCAGGATACATAGCTTGTGAAATTTTTATATTATTAACATAATTT
>CAZCZF010000068.1:0-9256 GCA_964503025.1 uncultured Vampirovibrio sp.
TATTTAATCAAAGTAGAGATAAATCTGATAGAGTCATCTTTCAATTCTTTAACAAAATCTTTAGCAATTTTAGAGAGAGGTCTGTTGTCGATTTTATCAAAGATAGCGTAAATTGGGTCTCCGCCGTTGTTGAATCTCATTTGTCTGTCTTGTTTATTCAAATAGTAGAAATTAAAGTTTTCAGGAATTTCTAAAGCTCCTGCCGGTTTTTTATTTCTTTCGATTGCGTCGTATGTTGCTGTCATAATCTTTACTCTCTCTATTTGAATATCTCTTACATATATATAAAGTATACAAACTTCAAAAAATTGCCTTTTTTGTTATTTTTTGTTAAGATATGTTAAGATGAGTTTAGTGAGGATTAAAAAATGAGCGATTCAAAATGCAGAGTAGGTATTGGTTATGATGTACATAGACTTGTTGAAGGTCGTGATCTTATAATTGGCGGAGTTAAAATTCCATACGAAAAGGGTTTGTTAGGACATTCAGATGCGGATGTTCTTGTGCATGCAATTATTGATGCATTGTTGGGAGCTTTAGCAATGGATGATATCGGTACACTTTTCCCTGATACAGATGACAGATTTAAGGATGCCAACAGTCTTTTGTTATTAAAAAATGTTTGCGCAAAAGTTCAAGCGCAAGGATATTGGATTAATAATGTTGACTCTAATATCGTTGCTCAAGCTCCAAAAATGATGCCACACATTCCGGAAATGAAGTCAATGCTTGCTCCAATATTAGGTTTAGATAAGACAGATATTTCAATAAAAGCCAAGACAAAAGAACAGTTGGGTGCTGTTGGTGAAGGTTTGGCGATTGAAGCGCATGCAGTTGTTCTTTTAGAAAAAATTGATTAATAATTAATTTAATGATGTAAAAAGAGAGGATGATACTTTCAATCATCCTCTTTTTGTTTAAGAAAATTTTATGTATTCAATTAATTCCTATTTTAAAGCAACAATCATATCAGCTTCGATACAAAGTTTGCCATCTACATATCCAGCGCCGTGGCTTTTACAGATAGGTCCTTTTACCTTTGTACATTCAATTACCATATCGAATCTGTCACCAGGACGTACAATGTTTTTGAATCTTACATTGTCAACTCCGGCATAAAGTGTTAATTTACCTTTGTATTCAGGCAATGTCATTATGATAGGAGCAGAACATTGAGCAAGAGCTTCAAGTTGCAAAACTCCAGGCATTACAGGATTTCCAGGGAAGTGCCCTTGGAAAAATGCTTCATTCATTGTAAGGTTTTTGTACCCTTTTGCATATTTACCTGGGACACATTCAGTAATTCTATCTACGAGCAAAAACGGGTATCTGTGCGGAATCATCTCCATAATTTGCATTGTATCAAATGATAATGTTTCGATTACATTGTTTTCTTCTGTCATAATTATCTCCTTCTATAGTTTTGTAAGTTTAGGTTTTAGTATTTGTGCAACTTTTGTGTGAACAGCGTGTCCTGCTTCTTTTACCAAAATTTGCGCTCTGAGGTTTAACGGAGAAACTCCCGTCAAATACAAATCTCCAATTAAATCCAAAATTTTGTGTTTAATAGGTTCATCTGCTGAGCGTAGTTCCGTAGTATAGCCAATATCCTTAAGCCCAACTGTATTGTCAATTGTAACACCTTTGGCAAATCCAAGCATTTGGTATTTCTTCAAATCTTTGTAGAAGCCAAATGTTCTAGCTTCGATAATTTCCTTCAAATTGTTGTTATCCATTGTCACCCATCTGTTTTTCAAATCAGGATGATCGTAGTTTACGGCATAAGTAATTCTCAACTCTTTGTCAGGAAGTATTACGAGACTGGTCTTTCCGTTTAAGTAATAAACCGGTTCACTAACGGTATATAGCTCTTTAGAAACACCTTCTATTCCTGCTTTTTGGAATAATTCTACCCAAACCTTAGAACTTCCGTCAAAGATTGGCATTTCAGTCTCTGAAAGATAAACATCAATTGAATCAATACCACAGATTGCGCAAGCTGCAACAAAGTGTTCGCAGAGCATTAGCTTGTATTTATAGTCACCAAGGAGAGTTCTTTGTTCTTTGCTGCAAAGAGTAACGCAATGGTCTGTAGAGCAAAGGTTTTCAATGCAAACATTGAACGGAACTTCTGCGCCTTTAGAAAAAATACGTATGTTCCCCCCACGAGAAGGTTTTATCAAAACCTCGCATTCGCGGTTTTTCATCAAAGACTTTCCTGATGTTTTAATTTCTGTTTTTATTGTTCCCATTTTTTTTCGGTGAATAAGTGAATAAGTGAATAAGTAAATAAGTGCTTTTTATTTGAATTTTCTCGCTTAAATACTTGTTTCATTTACTACCTAAGCACGTTTCCTCCTATTCTTTTTTATGCGCAGGTTATTGCATAAAACTTGTCGTTTTATTTACCGGCTCCTTCATTTACCCCTTCTTCAAAAGACTTCAAAAGCGGTTCATATTTTTTGAATTTTGCAATCAAATCGCCTGCATCTTTCATAATTTTCAATTGCTTAATAAATTCTTTTCTCGGAACTGCCGGAGCGCCAACAACAATTGATTTTTCAGGGAAGCTCTTTGTAACACCTGCTTGGGCTGCAATAATAGTATCGCTTCCGATTGAAATGTGGTCAGCAAGTCCTGCTTGACCTGCAATGACTACTCTGTCGCCGATTACACAGCTTCCTGCAATACCAACTTGAGAAACAATCATACAGCCTTTGCCAATTCTGCAATTGTGACCAATCATAACAAGGTCATCAATTTTTGTATTGTCGCCAACAACGGTATTTTCAATAGTGCCTCTGTCAATTGCGGTGTTTGCACCAATTTCAACGTTGTTACCAATTTCAACGGAACCGATTGAAGGAATTTTGAAAATTACTTGTTCAACGTTATTTTCTTTAATTTCACCGTCTTTACGAGCTTGCTCAATGTTATTAGGATTTTCTGTTACAAAGCTAAATCCATCTGCACCGAGAGAAACTCCGTGGTGAAGAATTACGTCATTACCGACTTTTACTCTGTCACCGATATTTACTCCTGCGTGGAAGAAACATTTTTTACCGATAATTGCACCGTTTCCGATATAGCTGTTAGCTAAAATCTTTGTATTATCACCAATTACAGCATTTTCAGCAACAACAACATTTGCTCCCAAAGAAACATTTTCACCTAATTTTGCAGAAGGATGAACTACTGCAGTAGGGTGAATCCCACTGTTTGTATGTGGTTCTTCATAAAACATGGTAATGAGCTTCATCATTGCAAGTCTTGGTCTTTCAACTTCTATTGTTGAGAAACCATCGATATTAACTCCCAACGGAACAAGTGCAGCTTTTGCTTTTGTTTGAGCTAAATTATTGATTTCTTCTTCGCCTAAAGCAAGAGCTAATGTGTTTTCATCAGCTAAAAGCGGAGGCGCAATATTCGTAATTGCAACATCTTTTTCTTTAGATAGCATACCTCCTGTAATCTGAGCAATTTGTTCCAATGTAAAAGTTTTCATAATACACTCCTTTATTTATTTTAAACATTTCTTAATAACATTTGTTGTAGATTTTCCCTGCACAAATTCTATAAATTCAACTTTGATATTGTTTCTCTCTACAATTTCTCTCTCGGGCAGTGTTTCCAAGGTATAATCTGCTCCTTTTGTGTAAATATCCGGTTTTATTTTTTCTAAAAGAGTCGCCGGAGACTTCTCTTCAAATAATACCACATAATCAACACAGCTCAAAGCGCTTAACAATTCAGCTCTATCTTGTTCACAATTGATAGGTCTGTCATTCCCTTTTAAAATCCTTACCGATTTATCAGAATTAAGCATTACTATTGAATAACCTGCAAGTGACTTTGTTTTTTGCAAATATCTGACATGTCCTACATGAAGTATATCAAAGCAACCGTTCGTGGCAGCATAAGTCTTGCCTTGCGCCTGTCCTTTGCGTACTATATCAATAATTTCTTGTTGTGTAACCAGCATATTTGCTCCCAATTTGCAGGATAGATTTAAGCCTATCTATTTTTTTATATTATCAATTGTAACCTGTATTTTATCTTTGATTCTTTCCATTGTTTCCGCGGCAGAAACAAAATATACTTTCTTTTCAACCGGCATTTCCTTTGGTAATGCACCGCCTAAATTTTCCATTGCCATCTTAGCTCGTTTCATTTTTCTATTAGACGGTCTAATAGTTATATTATTAATATTTGGTATTTTCATTTAAAACAGCCCCATTTCTATTACTCTTTTGCATATTCTAACCGTATTTAAAGCTGCACCGACTCTTAAATTATCAGCAACACACCATAGTGAGATTCCGTTATCAAATGCTAAATTCTTTCTTATTCTACCTGCAAAAACAGGGTCAACACCGCTTGCATCACGAGTTGTAGGATATTCAAAATTATTAGGATTGTCTATGACCTTTACTCCGTATGCATTTTTAAGAATTTCTCTAACTTCATCAGGTTCAACATTTGTATCAAACTCAATATCGACAGCTTCCGAGTGTCCGTTAAATACAGGAACACGAGCTGCAGTACAAGAAATTTTTACATTTTCGTCCAAATGAAGAATTTTTCTTGTTTCATTTACAACCTTCATCTCTTCTTTTGTATAGCCGTTTTCGCAGAACACGTCTATTTGCGGAATCACATTAAACGAAATTGGTTTTTTGAAGCATTTGTTTTCAAACTCTTTGTGTTCAAGATTTGCAACAGTATCATCTCTAAGCTCGTTTATTGCCGCCAATCCAGCGCCTGATACGGCTTGGTAAGTTGATACAATAAGCCTTTTGATGCCAAATTGTTTTAAAGGTTCCAAAACAAGCATAAGCTGAGATGTTGAACAATTCGGGTTGGCAATAATACCTTTGTGATTTTTTAAATCTTCATCATTTACACCTGCAATAACAAGCGGAACATCTTTTTCCATTCTGAATGCAGAAGAATTATCAATAATAACTCCACCGCGCTTAACAATTTCCGGCGCAAATTTCTGACTGGTTGAGCCGCCTGCCGATGCCATAACAATATCTACGTTGTCAAAAACTTCCGGTGAGGCTTCTTCTACTGTATATTCTTTGTTTTTAAATGTGATTTTAGAACCGGCACTTCTCGCGCTGGAAAGAAATTTGATTGTCTCAAATTCTATATTAAGTTCTTCCGTGATTTTCGTAATTTCTCTTCCGACTACGCCTGTAGCGCCTAAAATTGCTATTCTTGGTTTTTTCATCGTATTCCTTTTCTTGTTGTTAAGTGAGAATATCCCTTTACGGACTTATTCTCTTATTCCATTATGTTTTCCAAACCGTACACAAAATCTCGGTTTTTATTAATATGTCTTACTGCCATCAAAATCCCCGGCATGTAGCATTCTCTATTCATTGAATCGTGACGAATAGTTAATATTTGACCGCTTGCACCAAATAATACTTCTTGCGAAGCGATATAGCCGGGCATTCTTACAGAGTGAATATGTATGTTGTTGTAAGAATTTGCACCGCGAGCTCCGTTTATAGTTTCTACTTCTGCACAATTTCCTGTTGTGAAGTCTCGTGTGCTACCATCGTTTACCCCCACCCCCGACATCATAAGAGCTGTTTTAACTGCGGTTCCGGAAGGTGCATCTTTCTTTTGGTTGTGATGAAGTTCAATTATTTCCGCATTGTTAAAATACTTGGATGCCATTTGCGCAAATTTCATCATCAAAACAGCTCCAGTTGAAAAGTTTGGCGCAATTAAACAACCTAGATTATTTTCTTTTGAAACTTTTTTTAACTCGTCAATTTGTTCATCTTTCAGGCCTGTTGTACCGATTACAATGTTTATTTCGTTATTTAAGCAAAATAACGCGTTTTCAAATATTGAAGCAGGTTGTGTAAAGTCAATCAACACATCAATTTTTACAGAATCTTTTGCATCTTTAATACTTGCAAAATCTCCGTTTGCTATATCAATTTTTGCAACAAGAGCCATATCTTCAGCGTTTTCAACCGCTTTAACAATTTCTTGCCCCATTTTTCCGTTAGCCCCGCAAACAGCTACATTAATCATAATTGAAACCTCCCACTTCGGTAAAGAAGATTATACAACAAACAAACCGAAGAAAAAACAAGTTATTCGGAGGAAAATGTAAAGATTTGTAACAATATGATATAAAAAGTGCTATAAATTTATATAATGTGGAATATATAAAGTATAATCTCTTTTCTTTATTTTCTCCTCCACTCCTTTATCTAACGTGAGTTAATGCCGCAAATGATTGCGGCTTTTTGTTTTTATACATTTTGAGAACTCAATGAACTCTTTATGAACAATTTTTATTTTTTTTCGTTATACTAATATAGAGGTCGCAATATGGATAAAAAATGTTCAAAATTTGAAGGATTGTTTGTATTTTCTGACGAAGAAACATTGAAAAAACATCTCACTGAGTGTGAAGAATGCAGACAAGAACAAGAAAAAATGGATAAAGTTTCCGAATTGATAAGCGAAGTCAAACCGTATTATTTAGCTAAAACAAGAAAGAAACTTGTCCTAAAGGCAATGTGTGCTTCAATCTTATTTTTGTTTTCGCTCAGTTCTTTCGGATTGATTGAGAATTATGACGATATGAAAGATACATTGCAATACGGCACAACCTTATCAGCAGAAGATTTAGGTTTTCCAGTTGATTCATACGGACTTATTGTGGTGGATGAATGAATTTTAACGAATTAATAAAAACAAACAAAGCAAATATTCAAAATATCATAAGGTTAATCACAAGAAATGATAATGAAGATTTAGAACAGGAAGTATATATAAAACTCTGGAAAAATTCTGATAAATACGAAGAACGAGGCGCATTAAAGAGTTGGATTAACACTATTGCGAAAAATACTTCAAAAGATTATCTGAAATCCTCCGTTGTAAAATATGAAAGTGATTCTACTTCTGATGACTTTATTTTAACCGGTATAAAAGATAAAAAAAGTTCTCCGGAAGATAATGTTTTGTCATTAGAACGCAAAAAACGGATTATAAATGCGATAGAGGGATTAAAGCCAAAACTAAAAGAAACTGTGATGCTTTGTGAAATTTATGGCTATACTTATGAAGAAGCGGCGCAAAAGTTGAAATGCCCGATAGGAACTATAAAATCAAGAATATACAATGCAAAAAAGGAATTAGCAGAAATACTCAGTGATTTAATATAAAAAGAGAGGAATGTAATATGAAAAAATTAGTTTTGATGGCACTTGCCACTTGCGTAATTTCTATGGGCGGAGTGTATGCAGCGCAAGAAGAAAACAGAGCTGTACATCCAACCATCACAAAAGAAGAGTTTATTAAACAAAGAAAGGCTAGAGAAGCTGCTTTTGAACAAAAATTGGGACTTACAGAGGCTCAAAAAATAAAAGCAAAAGAGCTTAGAATAAAAGGGCACGAAAAAATGAAGCCTATAATGGATGAAATCAAGTCTAAAAAAGAAGAAGCAAAAATGGTTCAGTATTCAAAGATGGCTGTTCGTATGCAGAAAGAAAGACTTGCTGAAATTGACAAAGAAATAAAAGCATTGGAAAAGAAGGCGAATGAAGTTAGGAAACAAAATATGAAAGATTTTGAGTCTATCCTGACTCGTAGCCAAAGAAAAATTCTTAAACAAATGAAACAAGAAGGTAGAAAAAAGTTTGAGCAGCAACATCTTGGTAAATAGTTAAACAGGTACGATAAAAACACGAGCGGAGTTGCATTCTGCAACTCCGCTCGTGTTTAATTTTAATTACTATTGATTATTAGTTCTTTCCAATGCTCTTTCTGCTGCCTGTGCAACTTGAGGGTTGGCATCATTTTTTGCGAGTTCAAACAATGTATTTAACTCTTCATTGTATTCAGGTCTTTGAATGTGTGACAAAGCGTCAATTGCTGCTATTTTTACACCAGCATTAGGATTTTGTCTTAATGCATCAACAATTGCTGCAGATCCCGGTAAATCTGTTAACGGAACTACATTGCCAGTCTGTTTTTCTACTTCGTCTGTATAAATCTTAGCTAGGATGGCCATTGTATAAAGAGCGTATTCTTTGTTACGTTCAGCCATTTCCATCGGAGATAATTCGTTAGCCGCAATAAAATCATCTTCTGTCAATTGGTAAGGAAGTTTCGGCTCTTTATTGTTGTTTTTAGAATTTTCTATTACTATGAAATTCGTAATCAATTTTTTTCTTGCTTCTACTTGTTTTTCAGTTGGAGCAGCAAGGTCTGAGGTGTCTTTGTTTGTAATATCAATTAAACTTGTAAATACTTCTCTGACTATATATGGAACTGCGTTTTCTTTATTATCTAATGCAATTCTTGCAATTTCTTCCATTTGCTGAGCTTGCGTATCGTAATCAGTGCTTGTCAAGTTTGAAATAACAAGAGGGATATCAACATCCGGTAAAATTTCTTCCCCCGGAATTATTTCAGGCTTTTTGATTTCAGGAACATTAATTTCTTCTGTTTCCGCAACATCAGTAGTTGTAGCTTTTATTTCCTCACCTTTTTCATCTTCTACTGTTGTATAATTCGGTGCCGGAATATCAACACCTTCTGTTTCTTCTGTGTTTTCAACTTCAACATCGTTCGGAACATCTGCAACTTCTTCTGAAGTTTCTTCTGCTACATCTTCAGTGATTACCGGTTCTGTAACAGTAATTTCATCTGTGCCGGTCTCTTCAATTTGAGTATTAGCTTCAGAGTTAGCAATTTCTTCTTCGTCATTCATTTCAACTTCTTGTTCCATTTTAGGAAGAATTACGTTTGTAGTTGTGTACGCTACATTAAACCCTTGTGGTAATGGAAGTTTGTTTTGATTCAACATATCATAAGTTACAGGAGATTCTGCAATCGGATAATCATAGATTCTTTTAGGTTCTGTGTTGACGGTAGGATTGTCAATCTCAATATTTACCGCACTGTAAATGCCATTGTCATCCATGTAAGTATTTTGATTGTTGCCGACATTTACTTCCGGCTTTTTAATGTTAATCTTTACCGCATTGTAATTTGGTCTAAATGAATTATAATCAAACGATTGTACCATGTTTTGTATTCCTTTCAACACACTATGTCTGCTATTTTAAAACAACTAAAGATAAAAATTTGCCATACAAATAAAAATATTTACAAATATTTACAAGGAAATTGCAATAAATAAAAATGTTTGATGTAACATTATGTAACGATTTACTCCAAAAAACGTTATAAATTATATACATGTGGAATATAA
>CAZCZF010000069.1:0-9167 GCA_964503025.1 uncultured Vampirovibrio sp.
GCAATACCCTCTGTTTGAGGTATACTAATTTTAATGAGGTAAAAATTATGAAAGACATGTTAGATAAAATTATTCAGATAGAAAAACGATACGTTGAGTTGGGCGAAACTTTGTCTGACCCAAATGTTATCGCCGATTATAATAAATTCAGAGACCTTTCTAAACAAAGAAAGTCTATGGAAGAAACTGTTGAACTTTATTACGCTTGGAAAAAAGCCGTTGATGCAATTGAAGAAGCTAAACAGTTGATATTCGAAGAAAAAGATGAAGAAATGAGAAGTTTCTTGAAAGCAGAAATGGAAGAAAATGAAGCTAAAATTCCTGAGTATGAAGAAAGAATGAAAATACTTTTACTTCCTCGTGACCCAATGGATGACAAAGATATTATGCTAGAAATCCGTGGTGGTGCAGGCGGTGATGAAGCAAATATTTTTGCAGGCGATTTAATGAGAATGTATATGCGATACGCTGATAAGATGGGTTGGCAAACTCAGATATTAAGCAAAACGGATTGTGAAGCCGGTGGTGTGAGCGAAGCGATTATCTCTATGAAAGGCGACAGTATCTATTCAAGGCTAAAATACGAATCAGGCGTACATAGAGTTCAGAGAGTTCCTGCAACCGAATCTCAAGGCAGAGTTCATACATCTACTGCAACAGTTGCGGTAATGCCGGAAGTTGATGACGTTGAAGTTGAACTTAATATGAACGATGTGGAAATCTCAACTGCGCGTTCAGGCGGTGCAGGTGGACAAAACGTAAACAAGGTAGAAACTGCGGCTCGAGTATTCCACAAGCCTACAGGAATTATGATTTTCTGTACAGAAGAACGCTCACAATTACAGAACAAAGAAAGAGCTCTTCAAATCCTAAAGGCAAAACTTTATGATATGGAAGTTCAAAAACAAATGCAAGAAATCACTGACTTAAGACGTTCTCAGGTTGGAACCGGTGATAGAAGTGAACGTATTAGAACTTATAATTTCCCACAAGGTAGATTGACCGACCATAGAATAGGACAGAATCTTAATGTCTGGACTGTAATCGATGGCGATTTGGATGAATTGATTAACCTTTTGGTTGAATATGACCAGAAATTAAAGTTGGAAAAACTTGCAGAAACAAATGTATAAATAAAATGGGAATTGAATTTGACGGAACGAAAATGCATTGCGTGCGGTGAATTAAAACCGAGAGAAAATTTAATAAAAATCACAAAATGTCATAAGGACGGAAAGCTTATTGTAAATCCGGATTCTAAAACATTTGGCAGATCTGCATATCTTTGTTATAATCAAAGTTGTATAAATCTTGCGTTTAAGAAAAATAAATTGAATAAGGTGTTAAGAACAAATGCACCGATTGAGCAAACAGAGTTACTGGAACTCGTTAAAAATTGAAAGGACAGTTGTTAGATGGACAGTATAAGAGTAAGTGAATTAGCAAAAGAACTTGGTATGACAAGCAAAGAAGTCATAGAGAAGTTTGCAGAGGTGTCGATAGTTGTGAAATCGCACTCTAATACTGTTACCGCGACTCAGATAAAAAAATTGAAAGAACACTTGGGAATTGCTCCAAAGAAAAGTTCTGCTAAGCCAAAAGCTTTTGTTGTAAAAAAAGCAAAAGCAGCTCCTGCGGAAGAAGAAAAACCAAAAACAACAACTACGGCAGCTCCTGTTTCTCGTATTGAACGAGTACAAAGAGCTCCAAAGGTGGAAAAAGTTGTTCGCGTAGAAAAGCCTGCTGTTGAAGAAGTAAAAGTTGAAACTCCGGCAGAGCCGAAAAAAGCTGAAAAACCGGTAGTCAGAGTAGAACGTACAAAAATAGAATATCCAAAAAATCAATCCAGAATTGAGATTGTCAGAAAAGCTCCTCCAAAGAATGTTAATAGTCAAGGAGTGGGTGCAAAATCCGACAAGAGCGCAGAAGGCAAAACTCCAAGAGGGGATAAAAAGCCGTTTAATAAACAAGCCGGCAATGATAAAAAACTTGTAGAAAGAAGAATTATTCCTCAAGAAATTTACGAAGGAAAAGGTAATCCATCAGGTAAAAGAAAAGCTGATGGAGGAAAGAAGAAAGACAAAGATTTCAACTCTAAAAAAGAAGATCAGGAAATGATTTCTTTGGAAAAAGCCGCAGCTCAAAAACATAAAAAGAAATCTCATAAAGAAGCTGAACTTGCAGAAGTTAAACAGATTGTTGTAAACCAACCGATGACAATTCAAGAATTGGCAGATAAGATTCATAAAACTCCGGCAGAAATTGTTAAGTTCCTTATGTTCCAAGGAGTTATGGCAACTGTTAACCAATTGATTGATGTTGATACAATCAAAAAAGTTTGCGCAGAGTACGAACTTGAAGTTTTGGAAGAAGACATTGAAGCGTTTATGGAAGAAGAGCTTGAAAAAGAAGAAAAACAAAAAGCGCTTACAGAAATTGACAAGAAACTTTTGAAGAAACGCGCTCCTGTAGTAAGTATTATGGGACACGTTGACCACGGTAAAACAACACTCCTTGACAGTATTAGAGCTTCTAAACACAAAATCGTAGCAACCGAAGTCGGTGGAATTACGCAATCAATCGGTGCTTACACGGTTTATCTTGATAACAAGCACGAAAAGAAAATTGTTTTCGTTGATACTCCTGGTCACGAAGCGTTTACCGAAATGAGAGCAAGGGGTGCGAAAGCTACTGATATTGCGATTTTGGTTGTAGCGGCAGATGATGGTATTATGCCTCAAACTATTGAAGCAATCAGCCACGCAAAAGCAGCAGAAGTTCCTATAATTGTTGCTGTTAACAAGTGCGATAAGCCGGGGGCAAATCCTGATAGAGTTTTACAACAGTTAACAGAACACGGTCTTGTGCCTGAAGCTTGGGGTGGTGAAACTATTACCGTAAATGTTTCTGCATTACAAGGCACGGGTATTGATGAACTACTTGAATATATTTTGCTTGTTGCGGAAGTTCAAGATTTGAAAGCTAATCCGAAAGCCGAAGCTTCTGGTGTTGTTATCGAAGCAAACCTCGACAAAGGTAAAGGTCCTGTTGCAACATTGCTTGTACAAAACGGTACTTTAAGAGCAGGTAATTGCATTGTTGTAGGTACTGCTTGTGGTAGAGTCAGAGCATTACTTTCAGATTCCGGCGAAAGAATCCAAAAGGCAGAACCTTCTACTCCGGTTGAGGTTTTAGGTTTAACAGAAGTTCCAAATGCCGGTGATTTCTTTGAAGTTGTTAAAAACGAAAAAGAAATGAAGACTATAAATGACAGACGTAAAGAAAAAGAACGTAATAAACGTCTTGACGCAATGCTTCCTGCTCACATGAGACGCGAATCTGCATCTGATGAGGGCGCTGTTCAATTGAATTTGATTATTAAAGCTAATACTCACGGTTCAGCAGAAGCTGTTGCACAGGCAATTGCGCAATTTGAATCTAAAGAAATCAGCACTAAGATTATTCACGTTGGTGTTGGTGATATTTCAGAAGCTGACGTTATGCTTGCATCTGCATCAAGCGCACTTATCTTAGGATTTACTGTAAAAGAAGATTCAAATGCATTGATTGCTGCTGAAAGAGAAGGCGTTACAATAAAGAAATATGATATCATCTATCAAATACTTGAAGATATCGAAAAAACAATGATTTCTCTCCTTTCACCGGAAGTTAAGGAAGTTGTAACAGGTCAAGTTGAAATTAGACAAATATTTACAATCGGTAAAACTCAGAAGATTGCAGGTTGTTATGTAACAGAAGGTAAAATTAACAGAAACGATACCGCTACAATTTATAGAGACGGTAAAGAAATCTTTAAGGGGGCTGTTGATCAGCTTAAGAGATTTAAAGATGATGTTAAGGAAGTTGCACAAGGCTTTGAATGCGGACTTTCTTTCGTTAAATTTAATGATATTCAAGAAGGTGATATTGTTAAATTTACTACAAAACAAGAAATTGAACGTTCTGAGCTTGAATAGATGTTGAAAAATATATGTGCAACAATTTACCAAAACAAGAACCTCTTGATGATGGTTACGGTTGTTGTGTATATTTTGGCGCTTTACTCTGCGTTAAGTGAACACACATTTCTTTTTGCATTTGTTCTGACACTGATTTTTGTTCTGGCAATTTTGAAAGATTATTTTAATCCTAAAATTGTATTGATTTGGGCTTTGATTTTTTATTTTGGAATTTTTAATACAAACTCCAGAGTAAAAGTGACGGATGAGCTTTTGAATTTAGCACCGATAAATTCTACGATATCGGGACAAATAATTTCTATCCCAAAGATAAGGAATGAAGATAAAATTAGCTTCTTCTTTAAAGTCAATAAGATTGTGTACGGAAATTCAGCAAAAGAATTTGATGATGAAAAAGTTTTGGTGACAATAAATACGGCTGCAAAGCTTAAGATTTATGATTATTACAAAATTAAAGGTCGACTTTCTCCTCCTTTTAAAGCTGGTAATCCTTTTCAATTTGATTATGGAAATTATTTACAAAATTTCAATGCGTATACGGTATTTTATGCAAAAGATGTTGATACTAATAATGCGTTGGAAAAAATAGATACGCCACAAAGTAAAAAAGAAAAGACCTTGCAGTGGATAAATGATTTCAGAGAAAGAATTATTGCGAAGCATTCCAAGTATTTGGCAAGTCCGAACTTAGAGGTTCTTGGCGGAATTGTGTTTGGTGATGATGCAGTATCTCCTCCGGAAAATATTAAACAATCTTTTATAAATTCAGGACTTTTGCATATTCTTGCCGCATCCGGTATGAATGTTGCGTTCATTTTTTCATTCTTCTTTTTCTTTCTGAATCTTTTGCGTGTTCCTTATAAGATTAATATTTCCACTGGCATTATTATGGTTTTGGTGTATTCACTAATGACAGGACTTGGTGCGTCAGTAGTCAGAGCAACTTTTATGCTTGTGTTTGTCTTAATCGGAAAATTGATAGACCGAGATGCGCACTGCATTTCGCTTCTGGCATTTGTAGCATTTCTAATGCTTATTTATAATCCGATGTACATTAATGATGTAGGTTTTCAGCTCTCATTTATTGTAACATTCGGACTGCTTGTTATGACACCATATTTAGTAAGTAGCAAAAATCGTTTTTTAAACTGGGTCGTAGGTACGGTAAGTATTCCAATCATTGCACAATTGTGGGTTATACCTATTCAGATTTTTTATTTTAATAATATTAGTTTGTATTCTGTATTTGCCAATATTATGAGCGTTCCGATTCTTTCTGTAATAAGCTTTGGAGGTTTTGTAAACTCTTTAATTTGTGCGATAACACCGGATTTTGTATGTAAAACCTTTGATTTTGTACTAAATCCTCTGATAACAATTTTAATTCGGATTTCAGACTTTTGGGGACATCTTCCGCATGCTGCTGTCCAAACAATACATCCGAATGTGTTTCAAATTATTCTATATTATGCAATTCTGTTAAATATCACGGCATTTTTTAATGAACAAATAAGAGAGAAATATTTTAAGAATTTAAAAATAAGTTTTGTTGCATTGATAGCAATTCTACTGTTTTCTACAATTTCGCTACCCAATAAGAACTTGGAAATAACAGCATTTGATGTAGGAAATGCTGACGCGTTTTTAATAAAAACTCCGCAAAATAAATATATAATGATTGACACCGCAAAGAGCGGGTACAACGGCGGTAAATCTCAAGCTAAATTATTAATTCTGAAATTTTTGGCGGATAGAGGAATTAAAGATATTGATACAATAATTGTTACGCACTTTGATAATGACCATTGTGGCGGCGCAGTTGATTTATTAAATGAGTTACATGTTAAAAAGTTGTACGTTAATGATTTAAGCCATCCTTCGATTGCAGCAAAGATGATTTATAGAACTGCACGCAAAAATGAAACAGAAATCATACTTGCAAACAACAATCAGAAGATTTTTGAAAATGATGGACTTTCAATCACAAACTTTATTTCTTCGGATAAGGGAATTGGAGACAACGAAGCTTCTATTGTTACTCTTTTAATGTATAACGATTTTAAAATGTTATTTACAGGAGATTCCGGCGTAGAAACTTTTAATAGCATAAAAAGCATGCTCCCTTCCAATATAACGGTATTGAAAGTTGGTCATCACGGAGCAAAAGGAGTTGTAAACAATGAAATGCTAAAATATTTGAATCCGAAAATTGCACTAATTTCAGTTGGTATAAACAAATTCGGTCATCCGGCAAATTACACAATAGCAAGCTTGAAAGGTAGGCAAATTCTCAGAACTGATATTAATAATTCTGTTAAATTTATTGTAAATAAAAGTGGGTATAAAACCTTGACTTATGATTCAAAGAAAAAGAAATATGTGGAGTTACCGCCTATTCCCTCTCCTTAAAGGAGAGGGTTAGGGTGAGGTGTTAATCTTCTTTTTTTGTGCTACACTGGTTTTATGAGCGGGAATTATGTACCATTATACAGAAAATATCGTCCTCAGACATTGGATAAACTTGTAGGTCAAGAACACGTTAAAAAGACTCTTACAAGTGCAATTGAGCTTGGTAAAATAGCGCATGCATTTTTATTCACGGGACCGCGTGGTACAGGTAAAACTTCTACGGCACGTATTCTTGCAAAGTCTTTGAACTGTAAAAACGGTCCGACAATTCATCCTTGCGGTGAGTGTGAAAGTTGCCGTGATATTACAAATTCTATACCGATTGATGTTATAGAAATCGATGCTGCAAGTAACAGAAAAGTTGAAGATACACAAAGTATTTTGGAAAAAATACAGTACGTTCCGGTTAACGGCAGATACAAGATTTATATTATAGATGAAGTCCACATGCTTACAAACCATGCTTTTAACGCTTTGTTAAAAACATTGGAAGAACCGCCTGAAAATGTGATTTTTATACTTGCAACAACAGAGGTTCACAAAGTTCTTGATACAATTAAGAGTCGTTGTCAGAGGTTTGATTTTAGAAGAATTACTACCGATGATATTGTAAAGCATTTGAGATATATTTCTGATGAGGAAAAAATCAATATTTCAGATGACGCTTTATTTACGATTGCGAAAAATTCAGCCGGTGGTATGCGAGACAGTATTTCTTTATTGGATCAACTAAGTCTTTTGGGAGTTTCAAAACAAGTAACCTCAGAGGATGTTAATGCAATACTGGGCAGAATTTCATTTGATGTTTTATTCAACTTAAGTAGTAAAATAATTTCATCTTCTCCGAATGAAGCGATTGAAATTTTGAATGAGATATATAATGCCGGTAATGAGCCATTACAAATACTTACAAACCTTTCTGAGTATTTTAAAAATCTTCTTATTACAAAAAATTGCAGAAAAGATTTACTTCCTGAATTGACAGGGCTGAACGAGGCTCAATTGTCAGAGTTGCTAAAACAAAAAGAATTATTAGAAACACAGCAAATTGTATTTTTGTTAGAGAGAATCACGTATTATATTAAAGAAGTAAAACAGGCTTCTAATCAGCACTTATGGCTAGAAGTCGGTATGATTGACCTTGCCAACATGACAGAAAATACAACACTTTTGGATTTGCAAAACAGGGTTAAGGCTTTGGAAACATCAGGAGTTGTTGCCAGCGCGCCAACAAGAACTGTCGTTGCACCACTTCCCCAAATACAATCTGTAACAAGACCTGCGCCAATTCCACCTTCTTCAGAACCTCAAAGAGCTCCGGCTGTACAAACTCCGGTCGCGGAAGAAAGACCTGCTGTTGCGTCTCAGGTAGAAGAGTTCCCTATGTCGAAAAAGCCTGATGGTAATGATATTCAATCTTTATGGGCTATGCTGTTGATGAATATTAAAAGTCCTGCGACAAAGGCATTACTTAACCTTGCGACTCCGGTAAAAATCTCTCCGGAAGAAGTTATTATAACGTTTAAAAATGATAAATTGGTAGCTCAGATTAACGATACCAACAAAAAACAAATGTTGGTAGATGCGGCTAATACAATGTTTAATCAATCAGAGTCAAAAGTGGTTGTAAGGCTACCTCAAGGTGGAGATGAAGCGTTGATTTCTTCTGCTCCGGCAGTTGAAAAAAAAAAGCTAACGATTGAACCTCCAAAACCTCAGCAGATTGTAGAAGAAGTAAAACCAACAGCTAAACCCAAAGAACTAAATGAACAGAAAGTCTCAGCAGAAAAAGTTGAAGCTGAAAAACGTGAAGAAACCGACCAAGAAAAGATGGTTTTGGAACTGTTTGACGGTAAGTTTATAGAGTAACTATTGGTCTTTTCTGTTATTATTTAAGTAATTTTTAACGTTGGAAGAAAGTGTAATGTTTT
This sequence comes from uncultured Vampirovibrio sp., assembly GCA_964503025.1. GTDB lineage: Bacteria > Cyanobacteriota > Vampirovibrionia > Gastranaerophilales > Gastranaerophilaceae > CAG-196. Next base: position 8,321 of record CAZCZF010000069.1, read on the forward strand.
GCAACATCATGTTGTAGCGCTTTAAATCTCCGATATTTGCAGCTTCTTCCAATAAATCTCTTCTTGTAGAAATTTGCATTTTTTGTTGTGGTTCTTCATTGTTATTTTTTGCATCAATTTTTCTTATTACAGAATCAATATCAGATGAAGTTGACAACCCATATTTGGAAGCAATCGATTTTACGGATGCACCCGCTTGAAGCCTATAGAGCCAGTTAATTGAATACTTATCATTTTCAGAAAGTGCTGCGACACCATATTGATGAGGGGTGTACATAATATCCTCTTTATAAGGACTGTGATTGAGTCCTAGAGCATGTCCAACTTCGTGCAAAATTGTGTGATAAACTTCTATATCGCTATCATATTTTTGGTGAATACGTCCGTCTGTTAATCCGATTGAAACTTCTGCACCATATAGCCTTCCTTGCGGATCCCACGTAAAATAACAGTGCCCGAGGGCCTGACGGTCAACTCTTTTCCAATCTACATTAATATTCGATTCTAAAAGCACATTAGTAATCTTAAATCGTAATTTTCCACCTGTAGCAGCAGACCATACAGAAAAAGCATCCATAACCATTTTTCTATATTTTGCATCTTCGCCCGGCTTAGAGTAAAATTTCATAGGAGCAATGTAGACAGTCAAATTTGTAATTGGCCATCTCATTACATTTCCGTTTTTTACGCTTCCGTTAAGGTATGTGTAACGCTTCATACTAATAATATAACATGATTATTCCAAATGAGTAACTCAAAATCTTTTAGTATTGCGTCTATTGAGTTTTTAATTATTTAATCAAAGTAGAGATAAATCTGATAGAGTCATCTTTCAATTCTTTAACAA
>CAZCZF010000070.1:0-9163 GCA_964503025.1 uncultured Vampirovibrio sp.
TATATAAATAATACTATAAAAATAGCGATGTGTCCGAAAGATACAAAATCCGCTCAATGAGTGGATTTTTGTCTTGCAAAGAGCCATTAATGTATGTACAAAAAGAAAGGACATAGATATGGGAATCGAAACAACAAACAAAGAAGAACGTAACTATTATGGATTTATGAATGAATTAGAACAAATTTCTAAAAAATACGGAATCGGAATATTGGCTTGTGGATGCTTTCAATATTCAGATGAAAATGGATTTCAAAAAATAATTTACAGAAAAAACTTATCAGGCGATATTATCCCTGCTGAAATAGTTTTATCAGACGGTACAGTATGTGAGTTGTAAGGAGTAAAAAATGATTGAAGTTAACGGCATTTACAAATTAAAAATAATTAAAGGTCTGAAAGCTGATGAAAGCAATTACAAGGTTATTGCAGAATTTGAAGATAATCTTGTAGTATGTGAGAAGATGGACGGATATATGGCAGGCTCTCGCTGTGCCTTTTTAAAAGATTTTCTTATTGATCCCGATAAACCAAACGATATTTACGCACCATTTAAACAAATTAAATAAATGTGTCCGAATGATACGAAATCCGCTCAATGAGTGGATTTTTGTCTTAATCAGAGGTATTAATGTGAATGTAAAACAAAGGAGACAAAATTATGACATTAAAAAATCAAGATAGAACAATGTTCGGAACAAAGATTTTAAACAACAAAACTAATGAAATCGGTTTATTGCTTTACACTTGGGATAACACATTCGTAGATAAAGATGTACCGTTTGCAACTTGCGTTGATGAAAATGGTAAAAAATACAATATTGAAATGGATTTTATTACTCCGATTGAAGAATAAAAAAAGCTCCAATAAAGTATATCAAAAAATTGGAGCAAAGAAGTGATGTATGTTTTTTGCATTATTCAGGAGTTTAGGGGTTATATTTTTCTACATTTTTGTTTGTTAAACTTTTTTTGATAATCCTGTAAACGTGTCGTTGAGTTATTTCGCACTCAATTGCCAATCGGTTTATAGAAGATTTTGTTCCGTCATAATTGTTGATAATATAGTTCTCTTTTAGTTTTGCAAACGGATTATTTGGAATTGTAACAGTTACACCGGGGAAAAGAAAAAGCATCATTAATGCATATTTGATGCCGGCTTCCTCTGCCAAGAATTTTAAATCCTCGTTCGGCAAGTCGTCTATCGTAATATTTTCCATCCACGGTTTTAGTTTCATAAATTCCTTTTACTTGGTCTCATCAGTTAGAGCATTACTCTAAGACGAGCGGATTGCACTGTTATCCGCTCGTTTCGACCTGTTAAACAACCGGAAGCATTGAATTCATCTGGTTTTGAATTGGAGATAGCATTTCTTCATAAGCATTTTGCAATTTAGTCAGCATAGAAATTTGACCTTCTATCACTTTACAAGTGATTTCTCGCTCTTTTGCCATACTCCAATTGTCTTTGTCCAAGGTTGCATCAGCAAATTTGATTTTTGCATCATACAAATCTTCTTCAAGGTCGTTCATTTGGTTTTTAATCAAACCAACCATTGCACACTCTTTTGATTCTTCATGAGGTGTACCAAAAAATTGTGTGCCTAACATATTTGGGTTTTCATCTGTCATTTTGTTTTCTCCTTCTTTTTCTTCTACTAATCAAGTGTGGCTCGTAGTGCCTCTCTGCCGAAGCTTATAGCTTCGTCCGACCTGGCACCGACTCACGTGCACTTTTTAAACTCTTTTTGATTCCTTGTATAGCCTGAATAACTTTGCTGGCTTTGGCTTTTGTCAGGAACAAAACATCGTCTGTTTTAAACTTTGATTTCAAAAATTTTCTAAGGGATTTTTTCGCAAATGTATCGTTATCAAAGTAACAAATTTCTCGCCATAAACCCTCTATCATCCTTAATTGGGCATTGCTTGCCATTTTTTCGCTGCGACAAAGTGATTCATATTTTTTAGGTTGTTTTTTCCAACGGTTTAACACAATCGCTTTATCCTCAAGAATTTCTATAAATATATCAGCTTCCGTATAAGTTAAATTCTTAGAAGTCTGAACATCAAAGGATTTAAGCATTTCACGATATAACTCGTCATCTATGCCAAGAATATTTTTTAATGTATGGATTTTTCTAATCTGAAATACTGTAGCCATATTCAAATCCAAGTTCCTCAAGCTGAAGTTCTCTACCATGTTTGATACCCAATTGAACTCCCAAGATAAAGATGGCAAGGGCGATTAAGAAAATATATAATATAGTAGAGTCGGGTCGGAATAAAAACTTACCACTATTGTTTTTCATAACTGCCTCTCGCCATCAATAACTTAGAAGTTTGTTTAATCACAGTATCATCGACCTCAGCTTTGCCGTTAATTTTAGCAATGCTGATACTGTGAGAAATTAAATGCTCTAATCTTCTTGTGTTCCCATCCGAATAAAGAAGATAAGTTTGCGCTAATTTCGGATTTTGACCGATTGATTCAAGAATTTTCATAACATCTTGAATAAGTAATCCGTCAATAATTTTTGTGTATTTTACTCTTGAATAAAGCTGGTCATACTGGTTGTTATACCCTTTTAAGTTTTCAAGCAAAATACTTCTGCCGATTAAAAGGACTCCGACACCTGTTTTGTCGTGAATTCTGCGAGTAATTTCCAATGCCCTGTAAGGCAGATTTTCAGCTTCATCAATGATTAAAAGTCTGCCGGATTGATTCAATTTTCTTACTGTTTCCCCCATTAAATCATATACGGAACCTTTACCTGAAAGTCCCAAACGTCTATGGATTTCTTTTAATAATGATTTTGCGGTATAACCGGAATCACTCTCGATTAAAATTGAATCTAAAAATTCTTTTGTGTATTTTTTTACGGCAACTGTTTTACCTAACCCTGCACGACCGACACAAACCCCGATTTTACCTTGAGTATGACAAAGTCTGCCGATTTCTGAAACATATTTAACGATCGAAATATCAACAAACGGCAAATCATTTTCAATATTACGTTCACGCTCACGTTGGATAAAATTATTGATTTTATCGGTAATTTTATCATTCTTGCCGTTGTAATTTCCGTTTATCCACATACTAATCGTAGATTTCGCAAGCCCTGTAGCAGTTGCAACAAAAGCGGTACTGTAATTACGATTTTCCATTAAGTCTTTTAATTCGGCTTTAATATCCATTTGCAACTCCTTTCAGGCAAAGTTTTTCTCTAAAACTTGCTTCTTCATCTTCAAGGATTTTATCTGTTTCAAAAAGATATAGCGGTTTCTCTTCCACTCGTTCATCCAAAAACATAGATAAATCCTGTCTTCCCAAAGCTTCCATCTCCATATTTTTACGGATAGCCTTATCCATATTAGTATTTGCAAATTTTGAAATCTTTGGTTTGCAAGCTTTTTCAACACTTGCGTAAGCGGTTTTGTAATTTTCGCATTTTTCTTCAAGAGATATTTCTCTGGTCTGTTTAATATATGATTTAGCCACCTTCAAATTGCGTTTTTTAATAGACATTGCTTCTTTAAATTCTTCTTTGGAAATTGTTTCAGCATGAAGTGCAGCAACTGCTCTAACCGCAGAAACTTTGCCGATAAATTCATCGTTATCTGCTCTAAACGTCCAAGCTTCTTTGTAATTTTGAATATCTCGGCGCAAATAAACTTTCAGACCTGTTTTTGAAATCATCCAATCTGCCCAATAAGTAATTCCGAGTTCATTATCTTTAATTCCGTTTCTTCCGATAGTGAATATTTTTGATGTTCTTGAGCAGAACAATTTAAGCGCATCTTTTGATGTAGTAATTTTTTCTCTGAATTCTTGATTAAACAACTCATCAGGGGATAAACCGTTAAGGTTCTTGCCTTGAGACGGTCTTTTGTTTAAAACATTAATCACAAAATCATCAAAAATTTCTTTAAATTTTTTAAACGGAATAATTTTTCCCGATTTGATTTCAAGAGCTAATTTTTCAGGTCTTTCAACAACATTTCCGCCACGATATCCCACGCAATGTTTTGATAAAAGTTCTTTAATCTTTAAAAAATCACGCTCAATCGGTTTGGTCTGAGCATTATATGGAAGTGCAAAATGCACGTCAACATTCAATTCCGCAAGCATAGATGTTGTTTTAATTTCATCAGTTTCAACATTAACTTTCTTTCTTCCTCCGGCAAAATCTTTAGAGCGATAGTCTTTGCCGTTATCAATAATGACATCTTGAGGAAGTCCGTACTTTTCTGCGGAATAATAAAAAGATTGAAAAATTAAATCTGAATTCGGATGTCCTGTTTGCAAAATCCAACCAAGCCATTTCCCTGATTTATAATCTCGCCAAGCCGTAACCCAAGGAAAAACAACGTTTCCATCCGTAGTTAAACACGCAACATCAATTTGTGCGTGGTCTGAAACCCAAACTTTTCCGCAAGTGATATTTGAATAATCTCTTTCAATATATCCGCCATATTTCCTGTTCCAAGCAGATTGTCCGTATCTTGCCAAATATATGCTCTGTTTTGGAATCTCACGTTCTAATCTTCGAATAAAAGAACGACTGCTCGGAAAGTTTTCTTTTTCAACACCATTTGTTCTCATCGCAAAACCAAGCGTTAAATCCCAACAAGTACGCAAAGACGGAGCACCTTCGACCAAATAAAGATTTTTAAAGTAGTCAAAATAAAGATCCGCTACTGTTGTTTTATTTGATTTCCCACGCCTTGACAGTAATCCCGAAATGCCATCTGTCTCATATCTTTGTTTCATTCGCATTACGGAAGAATATGTTGTTTTGTATTCAGGATTATGCAAATTCCAATTTTCAATATAATCAAAAATTTTTGCTCCGCGCATTGATTCCGTATCTTTTATTATTGAAATATACTTTTCAACTTGAGCCTTTGCCCAAGCAGGAGCTTCAGAATAACAACTTGTTTGTTCAAAATTTTGTTTATTAAAAAATTTATTTTTAATTTTTTCAGGTAAGGATGTGAATTTAATATAATAAATTAATTTTCGTTTTGCTTGGACTACTTTATAAACAAATTCAGCATTTCGACATTTGTCTTTAATTGTTTTTTCTTTCAAATTAAGAAGCTTGCACGCTTCCTCAATCGAAATCCACGCAGGAATATTTAGTTTTTCTTGCGCAGAATTAATCATTTACACTGTAATCCTTTATTTTTATACCGAATGCTTGTTCAATAATATAAATATCTATATCGATATTATTTTTTTCGCCTGTCATATGTCTGCTAACAACACTTTTTGAAAGATGCAAAACTGTCTCAATATCTTTCGACTTTAAGTTAATAATTGTTGTAATTAGTTTTACAATAATTTTCTTTTGGCAAATAATGCAGCTGTTCATATCATCAATTCCTCTCTTGATTGGTACACTGACCTATATCAAGCAGTAATCTATTTTTGACTTTTTTCTATAAACCGTTTGATTGATTTTGCACAGCAAAATTAAGCCTAAACAGGCTGATAGATTAGTGTTACAGAACCTCAAACAGTTTATACCTTAATTATATTCAGATACTAAAATATTGAAATAACTCTAAAAACTCCGTCAGGGAATATTCCCAGACTATAAAATCTGAAATAAAGTAATAATCAAAAAACAAATTTAAACAAAAATTTTCATATTAAGTCTAAAATCTTTATTCACAAGAATTAGAAGTACATTAAAAAATTAGGGAAAAGTTTATTAAGAAATATTAAGAAATTAAGTTGTTTTTCAAATCCTGATACAACTCCTCAAAGTTTCTATCTCTGCGCCAAATATACTCTGCAAGCCTAAAATACATATAATTTTCATTTGAATTATGACTTTCTATCCTTGAAAGATAACAATACATTCGTTTAAATTCCCTAATTTCATCTTTCTCAAAATTCTTTTCAAGAGTTGCTTTTAAAAGTTTTTCGCTCACAAAAACTTGATTATTATATACATAGAAATATGCGTACTTATCGTAAAACATCCTATATCTGCCAATTTGCGGTTTTTCAAAGAATAATTTTAGTAATTTTTTAAACTGTCTGTCATAAATATTTTTTCTAAAAATACAGTAATAATCACAAATACACTGAATTTGAGTATTTACAAGATGACATAATTTTTGTGGCGGAATTTCCAAACAAAAGCCTTTTAAAATTATTTCAATTTCTTCCTCCGTTCTGAATTGGAACATCAGATTTAAATTTTTATTCTCAATATCGCCCTTTTTCTTTTTCGCATCAGAAACAGTAATAATTCCATTGTTTTCTTGAACTAAACCTTCTTGCTCTAAAAATAATATAATGGTTTCAATAACAGATTTTTCTGCTTCCGTAAATTGCACCAAATCTTCAAGCGTACAGTTTTTCAATCTTCGGCAAAGTTTTAACACTCGGTCTCTCATAAATAATTCCTTTCAATAATCGTTCATCTATTTCTTTTATCTGATTGGTTTCAGCAAGTTTTTCAATTTTATTAATCAGTTTAACCAATTGTCTGAATTGATTTGTACGTGTGGCAAGATAACTGATTGCATCTTCCGTAAAATCTAAATCCGTCAATTGTTCTAAAATATCCGCAATATCATTTTGGTTAAAATGCTCAAACCTTAATTTCTGAAAAATTCTATCTTCAAAATGTTTGAACCTTGCAATCTTTTTATCTATTGCACCCATTCCGACAAGTACAATCGGTGTTTCCGTATTGTCTTGAATATCTCTTAAAACCTCGATTACATTTCGGTTTCCGATTAAATAATCAACCTCATCAACAACAATAATCTGTGGCTCTGATTTTAAATGTTTTAAAATCAAATTGTAATTTTCCTGCATCATATAGAATGGTCGTTCGCCAAGTTCTTCAACAATAGCCTTTAAAAGAGCGTTTTGGGTCATTTCATTGTTTGCCCTAACGTAAATCGCATCATTCCTTGTTGCCCACCACATTATGGAATGTGTTTTTCCAAGTCCATGTTCACCATATACAAGAGCAAGTTTTGGAATATTTGGCGGAAGTTTTTGTATGTGTTCCATTAGTGATACAAAGTTTTTCACATTTTTTGTTTTTACAAATACATTTTTCATAATTTAATCTCCATAAATATTTTGGTATTCGTCACTTCTGATATAGTTTGTTAACCAATTTCTATCCTCGGAATTTGTACAGCCGTTATTCATTAACCATTCATATTTTTCAAAGTTATTATTGAATAGTGGTTTGTTCATTTGTTGTTCACGAAGTGTTAATTTGCGTTCACGTTTTGGTTTAAGTTTGATTACAGGTTCTGTTTCTAAAACAGGTTCAGGCTCAATTTCCAAAAGCTGAATTTCTTCCTTCGGAAATGTCTTTTTAACTTGTTTAATCAGCCTATTTTTAATCTGTTGTTGCTTTTTGTACTGCTGATTGTATTCTTCCATATCTTTTACAGTTCCAAGAACCCTTGCCATCGGATGAACTTTTTGAACCCTGTGAGCAACACACAAAAATTCGCCTTTCTTTGAATAAACGTGGATTTTAGATAAATCAAAAAGCGAATATCTAATATTAACCGTATCTCTCAAACCTAAAATACAATCGCTCCTATAATGCATATTCAAAAAAGTTATTCCATGTTTGTTTATCGTCCTGCATTCAGTTTTCATCATCAAATCATTCAAGACATTAATATTTATATTTTGCCGTTGAATACCGTTTAACATCTCTTGAATGCTCTTTGAACGGTCATTAGGACAAGGTTTTGAATTGTGAAATTCAAGCCAACAATTAATATGTTTAATAACTTCTTGCACAGTTGTAATGTAATTATCAGTTAATTTTTTATGCCATTCCTTGTGCAATTTCTCCCCACGCTTTAACCACGCAGGTTTATCTTCAATACTTGTGCCGATATAGCTTGGCATCATCTTTTCAAATTCTTCTTGAAATTCAAGGAAAAATCTTTCGATAACTTTTGCTCTTGCATTATATGGTTTTGCAAAAACGGAGTGGATATCTAAATTAGCATACACTCCGTTGAAACCCTCCTCCGTAAAATCGCAATTCTGAAAATACTTAGACTTGAAAGCCTTTCCGTTATCTTGATACACAACCTTTGGAATCATACCTAAATTAAGAATTGAATTACGGAGTGCTGAGGCGATACATTGAGTATTTTCACTCATCATAATTTCATACCCCACGAGTGCCGTGCTTTTCCAATCCAAAAAACCGACCAGAGTGGCTCTTGTTGGCTTGCCTGTAAACGGATTTATTACTTGGAAATTCAGAACATGTCCGTCTGCAATCAGAACATCGCCCACTTCGATTTTTGAAATATCACGCTCAATATATGGTTCAACTTTATCGTGATAGGCTTTTTCGCCTTCTCTTAAGAGTACCCATTTTGAATAATTTGTCTTTTTAAAATGTTTTGCAAATCGTCTAAAAGTAAGCGTGCAAGGGATATTTTCATAACCTCTTTTTTCTAAAATATGTGTTGTTAATTTAATTGCTTTTCCAACACTGAATTTATTAGGATGCAAAAGATAATTTAAAAATATCTGTTTCATCTCATTATTTAATATTGTGTTGTATTCATTAATCGGTTGAATTTTTCTTTGCGGAATCAAACCTTTTGTTCCATAATTTTCATAATTTTTCATCCAACGATAAATTGTTCCAATAGAAATATCTCCCATAAATTTATATACTTGCGGAAGATACATTCCTGAATTGTATAATTCAATAAACATTGAATCAGCTTCTTTTTTAGTTGGATACTTTTTTCTAAAATTTTCTATTGCAGAAATTATATCCGCTCTTGCTAAAGCTGTTAATCTTGATTTTTCTGAAACAAAATTTACCTTATTATTTATTGGAACTAATGATGTTGATTGCGTTTTAATTTCTTCATTTTCAATTTTTTCTTGAATTTCAGGTTCTAAAGATGAATATTTAATTTCGTAGGATTTTCCGCCTTGAACGCTAATTTCACGAGCAAGGTATTTGCCTTTTTGAATTGCAAGTCTAATGCTACGAGTACTTTTCAACCCTTTTAATTCTGCTATTTTATTTATGCTTATATATTCTTCAATCATCTTGTGACACAGATTAGCTCTAAGTTGATTGAATTGGAACAGTTATTATGACTGTTGCGTCTTTTTTGTATCAATTGAAAA
>CAZCZF010000071.1:0-9032 GCA_964503025.1 uncultured Vampirovibrio sp.
GTATTTTGTTCGATTATAGCTGTAAACTTTGATGTGACTAGGGGAGCTATTTTTTGTATTTTGTTATAATCCGTAAAATACAGCTCGAAAAATCTTGCCCACAATTCGGTTGGCTGGTTATAATACTTATTTAACCTGTTTATTTTAGAATTAATCTTTACAATTTTTCTTTGATTTGATTTTAGTTTAAGATAAGAAATTTGTGCCTGAGTTAATGTAGGACACATTTTATCTAAATTATCAATCGAATATATGAGTTTAAAAAATTGAACTTTATCATACTTCAGTAAATATTTTACCGGATAACTAATACCCTTTTCAATCTTTTTTAGTGGTTGAGAAATCTTAAACTCCGGAAAAGTCTGTTTTATATTTTTAACAAACCCTTTATTCTCTTCTGCCAACTGTTGTTTTGCTGAATATAACGATGCAGCAAAATCCTTTGGCACATTCTCAACGGTTATTGCCAATAGTTCATCAAACTCATCATCACTCAGAGTGTTGAAAACAAAATCCAATGATTTGAGCGTAGAATCATATTTATAGTGTATAAAATGTGCAAATTCGTGCAACAACGTCGGCAAGATTGAAGAGTCATCAATGTTTTTAGAAATATCTATTCTAAAGCCATCGCGCTTTAACGAAAATAAGCCTTTATTTCCTCTCGCTTTTGTTTTACCAATATTTACCTTGATACCGTTTGATTCTATATAATCGACCAAGTTTATGACGACGTCTCTTTTGCAAGCCATTTCAAATAATCTTCACTACAATCAACTACCGGTAACGCAATAATTTCTGGAACATTGTACGGATGTACATCTTCTATAACAAGTTTAATTTTATTATAATTTGTTCTTCTCGTTTTTATCATCAATAAAACTTCTGTTTCTTCGCAAATCTCGCCATCCCACGAGAATTTTGATTTCACTTTATCTATACAGCTTATGCAGGCTGCCAACTTATGTTTTAAGAGAACATTCGCAATATCTTTCGCAATTTTTTTATCAGGTACGGTTGTGTAAATAACTATAATATCCATTTTGCCTCCTCATTATCTAAATATTTTCTCAGGATTTAAGATACCATTGGGATCAAATATTTTTTTTACTTTCTTCATATAATCCAATACAGTATTGTCCGTCAAATTTTCAAAATAAGCAATTTTTTCAACACCAATGCCGTGTTCTGCGGAAATCGTACCGCCAAATGAATTTGCAAGAGCGTAGATTTCAGCCTTAGCCTTGAAATAAGCTTTAAATTCTTCTTCATTTTCCAAATTTAGAGCAACTTGTGGATGAATGTTACCATCCCCCAAATGTCCTACAATGCACACTTCTAATTGATATTTATCACAAATTTCTTTACAACCTTTAACCATTTGTGAAATAGAAGATCTTGGAACAATAATATCATCTGAAAGTACATCAGGAGCTAGTTTTGCTGTAGCTGCGAAGCTGGCACGGCGAGCGGTCCATACAGCCTCTCTCTTATCTTCTGTCTTGGCCGTAACTATACTTGAAGCGCCTGCCGTATTCAACGCATCACAGACACATTGCTGCTGATATTCCATTGAACTTTCAAACCCATCTATATCAATCAAAAGCATTGCAGCCATATCAGTTTGTAATCCGCATGGATAAAAACGTTCCACTGTTCGTATTGAATTATTATCCATAAAATCTATTGTTGCAGGAAAAATCTTCTTTTTTAAAACGGAATTTACTGCATCTACTGCCGCATCTACCGTTTCAAAATAACCTAAAACAGACCTTATTGATTCCGGTTTTGGAATTAGTTTTAATTCAGCTTCAACAACTACCGCCAAAGTGCCTTCGCTTCCGACAATAAGTTGGTTCAAATGATAACCGCTTGCATCTTTTATAGTACCTTTTCCCAACTTCATTAAAGTACCGTCAGCCAAAACAACAGTCAGACTCAAGATATAGTCTTTTGTCGTACCATACTTAAATGACATAGCTCCACCTGATGACTGTGCGATACTTCCGCCAATAGTAGAAACTCTAAAATTTGATGGATCAGGTGGATAAAATAATCCTTCTGACTCTGCAGTATTTTTTATATCGGCTAGAACAACCCCCGGTTGAACAGTCATTGTCATGTCAATCGGGTTAAGCTTTAAAATTTTATTCATTTTAGAAAAATTTAAAACAATGCCGCCTTTTGGACAAGTGCAAGCACCAACCATATTTGTGCCTGCTCCACGAGAAATAACCGGAATTTTATTTGAATTTGCATAACGCAATACCTGCTGTATTTGCTCTACAGTTTCCACAAACACTACTGCATCAGGACGCACCTGTCTACCTCCAATATTTGTAGAGTCCTCTGAATAACAATACAGCTCGGATTCATCCAGTAGAACATTTCGGCAGGTTACTATTTTTTTTATGTTATCTATATCATTTTTCAACAACATGTGAAGCTATTTTTTCAATACTTTTATTCAATTTTGCTATTTGTCTATCCATTCCACCAACTTTTTTAGTAAGTTGAGCAGTGTCTTTCGGATCTATCATTGACATGACATCTTCCAATTTAGATTCTAAAGAATTTATTTTTGCTTGCTGTGCCGACATTCTGTCATCAATAGCGACCAAAAATCTATTCAAAGTCTCTTCCAATGGAGTCATGTCAACTTTGTTATTTTTATTACTAATTGTCATTTCCACAATTGCTCTATCAAGCTTTGCTTCTAAAGATGCAATCTTTTTAGCCTGTTTATCAAACACAGCTCCAAGAGCTTCAATAAGTTCGTTGCTTTCTGAATCATCTTCTGCTTCAGCTTTCAAATCTTCAAGCATCACTTTAATCTGCCCGATATCGTCTAAAGTTTCAACCTTATCAGAAATTGAAGCTATTTGCGCACCGGCATTATCAACCCATTCAGCAAGATATTCAAACACTTGATTAAACACTTGATTTGTTTTTGCGCCATTGCTAATCATTGTATTTATTGCACCAAGCTTATTGTCAATTCTATCAAGTCCTGCTTCTTGGGCAAAATTGCGTGTACGTTCATCCAGATCATTTATAACAAGCTTGAAGTCTTGCAAGTTTTCTTGCAAAGTTTTATAAGATTCATCTGACGCAAGAATAAGTTTATTGGTTCTGGTACTAATACTTACAATATCCTCATTTAAGGCTTCAAAGTCTTTTTTAAACTCATCGGAATCAAATTTCGGAAACTCATTTTTTAATGAATCTACTAGTGCATAAATATCGTTTGTTGATTTTATTAACTCCTCAAGCTCTTGTGAATGATTGCTTTCCTTAACTTCTTTTAGGCTGATTCTTAAATTTGCAATATCAGACTCTAAGTCTTGCAAGCTGTATACATAATCAATATCGCCACTTGAAGAAATAATTGAAGTAATTTTTTCATTAATTAAATCAATATCTTCTTTAAGAGTATCGACTTTATTATCAACAACAGCCAAATTGTCCTTTACGTTTTCAACATTATCAACAGTTGTTACAATGTGACTGAGAATTGTAATTAACTCAGAGTGTTTTTCTTGGATAAAATCTAAAATTTCTTCTTGTTCGGCAACAAACGAAATCTGATTAAATATATTCAAGAATTGCGTAATAACATCTGTTTTAAGCGTCGAAAGTTCTTCTTGTACAGACGAATTTTGTTCATCAAGTTTTGAACTTATTGATTCAACAGAACTGATTAAACCGTGTTTTACAATTGCATTCATTTCGGTTAATTCAGGCAAATTAGCACAACACAGCTCACTGATATCTTCAAGATAACCCAATTGTTCTTTTACTAAATTTTCAATTCCTGTTACTTGGTTGGTAACAGATGCTTGGAAAGCTTCGTCAAAAGATTTATTTAGTATTTGAGCTTTTAAATCTGCAAAACTTGCTTCTAAACCATCAATACCATTCTTTGAAAGTGCAAATTCAGAAATCAAATTGTTGACAGATGAATCAATTTTGTCAAAATCACTATTATATTGAGAAGAAATGAGTTTTATTTCTTCATATTTATCCAAAACCTTATCTGTAAATTTCTTATCAAAAAGATTAATTGCTGATAGAATATCGTTTTTAGAAGCATTCAAATCGACATTAATATTGTTAACTCCCGCATTCAAATTATCCATTTTTGCAGAAATAACCGTACTGTCGGTTCTTAAATCAATATATGATTTCAAATCATTTATGTGACTAAATAAATAATCCTCTATTGAACTTTCTATATGTGTAGTTAGCTTTGAAAATTCATCTTTTTGAAAATCCTTTAAAGAACTCATTTGTTCAAGTAAATCACCAACAATTACATCAGTTTCTTTTTCAATATTTTCTGTAATTATATCAACTTCACTTTTTATAAAGTTATTAACAAAATCTCTACCGGCAACAATTACTTGCTTATTATTTTCAACTTGTTCTAGGATTTTATTCGCAAACATTTCCATAGATTGAAGTTCGCCTGCCGCAGTATCAGCATTACTTGCAAGAATGGAATTAACCTTACTTTCAATAGATTGTTCCATTTCTTCCATTGCCTCTTTACTGTTACTGATAAGAGTGTCAGTAATAGCAGATACTTCGGATTTTGTAACCGCCTTTGCTTCATCAATCAAAACATTAAAAGAAGTGCTTAGTTCTTGCAACTGAGATTGAAATACATTCATTCGGGACAATTCGTCCTTATCCAATCTGCTATTTAACGTTTCAAAAGAAGCCTTAAAGTCAATAGCCTTAGCACTCAATTCTTCCATCATTACTGAATTGTTATTGCTGAACTGGGAAATAAGATTTAATGAATGTTCCTCAAATAAATCGTTTACTTTTTTATATAACTCTTCGACTTGCTCGGTTACATCTGCAGTTAACATATTCTTTATTTCAGAAGCTCTGTCTGAAGCCTCTGTAGAAATTTGCTCCAAATGTCCTACAAGAATATCGAATTTTGATCTTATATCATTTGAACCATTTTCCAAATTTTCAGCTACAGCCGTTTTTATGTTGTTAGTTAACTGAACAACAGATGAAACGATATTTTCATTTTTATGTGACACATCTGTCAACATTTCTTCCAATTTGTTTACAACAGTTAGCGCATTATTTTCGACTGAAGATGTAAGTTCTGATTTGAACTCACCAATATTATCAGAAATTGTGTCAATATTACCGTTGAGACTTTTTGTATTGTTTTCTACCGATAAAAGAATTTCCTCTTTTAATCCTTTTATGCTGTCTGAAACCCCACTAATGTTATTTTCAATAGCTTTAGTATTATTTTCTGCTGATAAGAGGATTTCTTCTTTTAATTCTTTCACACTACCAAAAACTGCGTTTACATTGGTCTCAATAATTTCTGCATTATTTTTTATTGCTGAAAGAATACCCTCTTTAGCTTCTATTACACTATTAGAAGTACTCATAATATCAGCTTCAATAGCTTTAGCATTATTTTCTACAGACAAAAGGATTTCTTCTTTTAGTGCTTTTACACCATTAGAAATGCTATTTACGCTTGTTATGACATCCTCATTTAATTTTAAGGCAGCTGTTGAAACATTTTTTACGCTTTCTGAAATTTCTTCAAACTTGCAATTAACTTCACGGGCTTGAATATCTAAACCTGTGTCAACAAATTTTGCAATATCATCAAACTGAGCTTTAAAATCTTCCGCAAAAATTTTATTTTGCTCTGTCATTGAGTCCAAAAATTCTTCCAGTTTTACTTTCAAAGCTTCATAATCACAAGATGTGAGCTTGATATTGTCATCCAAAATATTTTTTAATTCGTCTGCAATTAACTTCAAGCTGTTTTCAGCAGTCTCGCTTTGTTCTTCCAATGTTTTATGAAGAATATTACTCAATTCAATTGCGCGTCCTGAAATCAATTTAGATTGTTCTTCATTTTTCGCAGAAAAATCATCAAACAAAGCTTCAATTCGTTCTTTATAACTTGACAAATTCTGAGAAACAGTATCATGTATATTTGTTGATATTTCAGTCAATCCGGCATTTAATTTTTCTGTCAACAAATCATCATTATGCGCAAACATGTCTACTAAATTTTGATTCAGCATTTCAAAATTATTTTCGATGATTGATAGCTGTCTCGTTAAATCTTCATCTATGCTTGCGTCAGTTGCATTAAATTTTTCTCTAAGCTTTGCAAAGTCAGATGTTATAATCTCGACCTTTTGAGCTAAATCATCAGTTGCTTTATCATTGTAGTTATTTAAAACAGCTTTCAATGAAACAAAATTCTCAAGAATTTTTGCCAAAGTAGATGTTAAAGATGAAGTAGTTGTAGCCGTAAGATTATTTACAGAACCTTCTAAATTTTCAAATTTAGAAACAACATCATCAACTTTATTCGTTAAATTATCAGAGACATCCGTAACATGATTTTCTAATTCATCTAACGAGTTATTTACTTGCGACGTAAAATCATTTCTTACAAAGTCTATTATTTCAGTTCTTGCACCCTCTGTTTTTAGAGTAACATTGGCGATGTTTTCACTCAACTCTTCAAGACTCAATTTCAAAGAACCTGCTAATTGAACAATCTCGCCTTTCATCTCATCTTTTACATCGATTGCATTTTTTACACTTTTATTGTGCAGCGTTTCTGCGGTAAATTTAATTTCACTAATTCTGTCAGCGCTTTGGCATGTAAAGTTTTTCTCAAATTCTGAAATTTTGTCCAGAATAGAAACTTTTAACCCTGACAACTTGGTGTCAAAATCGGTCTTGATACTTTCGGCAGAAGCTATTGCACCGGTAATATTTTCGCTTATAGACGCGCTATTTGAAGTCAAGGAATCCTTGATTTCTCCAAAGTTTTCCTGAACTTCTAAGAGTTTGTTATAGGATTTTTGAACATCGCTTCTTATTTGCTCACAATTAGCTTCCAAGCAAGAATTTACAGTTCCTAATTGGGTTACCGTATCTGCTTGAATATTTCTTAAATTTTCTTCTACTTGAGCTTTCACAATATCAACAATGTCTCTGATACTGTCTAAGAAGCTCAAGTGATTATCACTTACTATTTTAGAGATATTTTCGATTTTTGATTCCAGCTCGTCAGTATTCAATTCCTGCTTTGTGCTTACGTAAGATAAAATATCCACCAAGGACGCTGAAACACTGTCAAGAGCTGATTTTATTCCTGATAATGCACTTGATTGCGCAAGCTTCAATTCATTTTCAAAACTGTCTAACTTGCTTATTAGAAGCTCATATTTTCCGAAAAGCTCGTTAGAAAATTTGTCTGATAAATCAGAAGTATAAGACTCTACGGCATCAACCAGTTCTTGTTTTACCGCGTACAAATCGACTTTCAAATCTTTGACTTTGTTTACAAAATCTAATGCCAGCACATCATCAACAGAACTCTTTAACGCAGAAAATTCAACCTTAGCATTTTCTAATTCTATCGAAGATGCGTCCATTTTATAATCAAGAACACCGGATAATTCTTTGATTGCGGAAATTTGTTCAATGAGTTCTTTTGAAGAATTTGAAACACAATTTTCTTGTGTTGCCAAAGAAGTCCTTAAATTATTCTCGAACATTGCCAAACGATCAGTAATATTTGAAAATATTGCATTATTTGCAGATACATTGTTCTCGTCTATTTGAGAAACTACGGTTTTTAAACCGGAAATACTTTCTTCTATACCTTCAAAATTCTTTGTACAAAGAGCAGAAATCATGCCTTGTGCTTGTGCCAATTTACCGGACAGGGTATCAACACTGGTTGATACTTCGTTCAATGTTCTTGTTGTGTTAACGTCAACTAACTCAACCAGCTTTCCGGCTTCCGTAGTCACATGCTCCTTAACATTTTCTTCTGATTTAGCTATATCAGAGCTTAAAGCCTTGAAGCTAACATCTAAACCCAACGCTTGGATTAAACCTTGAATTTTTTGTAACTTATCAGCCGAAATTTTCAATGCATCTTCAAGCTTTATAAAATTAGTATCAAAGGTATTTAAGACATCTTCTAACGAATGCTTAAACTCTTCAAAGGCTTGAGATGTAGAAACACCCGCCAATATTTGTTCCAAGCCGGTAATTTTATCTAAAACGGAAGCAACTCCCTGCTCATCACGTTCTGATAAAAGAGTTTTTAAACCTGCCAGAATATCTACTGAAGCATCGATTTTATCAGATAAGTTATCAATTTTGTAATATTTTTCTGCTAGATTATCAATTGATTGAACCAAGTTACTTTCTTGCAACACCAAATTATTTATGGATTTTTGAGCGATTTCCAAATCGTCTTGAGTTGCCACTCCACGCAGAGTATCCTCTAATTGCAAAGTCTTTTTATCTATCATTTGTAAAGCAGAAAGAATTGTATTTGAAGAATTTGCGATATCCTCAATTTCCTTGGCAAATTTGTTTACACTTTCTGTCGGGTCAATGTTTGATATCGTTTGTATTACAGTCTTAAAGTTTTCATTTAAACTCAAAACAATTGAATCAAAACCGTTCGTCAACCTTTCAATATCATTTTTTAAGAAAGATACATTTTTAATAATTTCTTTCTTTTGAGTATCATCAGAACGCATTGCATCCAATCTGAGAGCTATTTCTGACAGAGTTTCTTTTTGAGAAACAACTTCTCTTGAAAATACGGAAAGATTTGTTGCAACGATATCGAAGAGTTCTTTTACTTCACTTGATTTTAAAGTTTCTGAACTATTTTTTAACAAATTAGAGAACAAAGCTTCTATCGCACCAAATTTAGACAAAAGCGTACTGTGACGTTCATCTAGATTTTGCTTTAATTCAGACAAAAACATTTTAATCAATTCAACATCTTCATCCGTGTGAATTTTCTCCAACTTTGAATTAATACCAATCAAAAGCTTGTCTACATCTGATGTATTCAGTATCCCCTGCGCTCTTATTGAGTTTAAAAGCGTTTTAATTGTATCAAAGTTTTCTGCTATTTCCGTAAAATTATTAATGTCTGCCATAAAGTTACTCTATCCCACATTCTATACCCATAACTTATTATATAC
>CAZCZF010000072.1:0-8743 GCA_964503025.1 uncultured Vampirovibrio sp.
TTGAAATATAATCAATATAACTACAATAATTTAAATAATATTGAGAAAGGATAGAAAATGTCGTTAATTGCCTTAGAAAAGAAGGAAACGCAAAATTTGTGTTATAAACTAAAAAAAATTCAACTTATGAAGTGGTTGTTAAATATAGAAAGAATTGACAAGGAAGTTGTTTTTGAAGAATTAGAACATGAAATTAATGAAATTGCATATAACAATTTTACATACTTAACTGTTGTACATCAGTTCACAATTAACTTTCCTAAAGCAATGAAAAAACTATTCTTTCAATTATTATCTTTAGAGCAGAACAAAACTGCGTACTCTCTAATGTATAAGAAATTTAAACAAGACATAAATAACAAGCTTGATTTTATTGAATTTGAAAGATATGTGAATTTACAAATCAGAGATAACTATGACATGAAAATTGAAGCTGATGAAAGAGTATATGATATTCTTATATTTAAAATTTTGGAAGACTATATTGACTCTTCTAATTTTCAAAAAGAAAACCTTGTATACAATTTCCCATATCTCTACAAGTGGATTTATGAATATCGCAATAAACCGATTAAAACATTAACAGATGATGAGTGTAAAATTATTACTGCAACCATGTATCAAACAAAACGGACGAAATTGGAATTTTAATGGTTGGACAGCGGGTAGGGTGTAATTAAATATAGCTTCCTTAAGCGATGCATTTCCCACCCTACCTTGATTTTATGAAATTTATCAAACTTGCGGTTCTTTCTTCTCAAACAATATATGAAAGAGTTACTATTCAAAAACAAAATCGCACGCACATTTTTCAAAAGAAATGTATTACAAATTTCTGGCTCCTTCCATATTTAAGGAATTTGATAAAATATTAATAACAGATGTTGATGTCGTTTTTCTATCTGATATTTCCGCATTATATAATGATTTTGACATTACAGAAGATTATTATTTTTCCGGCGTAGACAATTGTTCAAAAAAAATAACAGAATTTAAACAAAATACCTATAAAGACATGACTCAAGAAGAAGTGCAAAAATTACTCGTTAAAGCCGGACTTCTTGTATACAATTTAAAAAAGATGAGACAAGACAATTGCGAAGAGAAATTTATTGATTTTGCTTTAGAAAATGCAGACAGAATAATATTACCCGAACAAGATACCATAAATATTATTTGCTATCCAAAGATAAAAATAATGCCGGCTAATGCAATGCTATGCTGTTATGATTATTCAGAAGATATGAAAGAAGAAGAACTGAACAATATTATTCAGTATCATTATGCTCGAGAAGCAAAGCCATGGAATGCAAAAGTTGCACGAGCAGATTTGTGGTTTAAATACCTTTTAAAAACACCAATGTTTGAAAAGTATATGGAAATTTTGGAAGAAAAATTTAATCCTAAAGTTAAGACTGTGTTCAGTTTTGCATTTCCATTCTACAAAAAGAAATTTTCTTTGGTAAAATTTGCAAAGTAGTATCAAATTGTAACCACATTATTTCTCAACAATTACGCACATAAATATTTTTCTACATAATATAAATAATGTATAGTTAAATAACCAAAATTATGATAGAATATCAAGTATGAAGCAGTATAAGAAGAGAACGCTGGCACTTGTCTTAGCTTCAGCTGTTACCGTAGTTGGAGCTTTCGGCGCAGAAAATTATAAAAACAGTCTTATGTCACTAAAATTTAACAGCACTGCACAAGCTGTTAATGTTACGCTGCTTACAAAACAAGATTTTGATAATAATTTTAATATTGTTAAACAAGGTGCTTATACATATATTCTAGTATTACCGGAAGTTAACAGTGAAGTACCACAAAACATAGAATTAGGAAATGGGATTGAGAGCGTTGATGTTAAAACAATGCCATACACAAATTCTAACAAGGGATATACAAAAATAACAATTAAGACTATTGATAATGTTCCTTTATACGCAAAAACTTCTGTATTTATCCCATCTAAACAAGAGACTCCAAAACAAATTGAAACAAGAATGGAGCAACCTCAACAAGAACCTATTAAACAAGAATTTGATACGCGTTCAAGACAAGAAACAACAAAAACTTCACAATACAATACTATACATTCAAGGAGCGGTGTTGATCAAATATCTCCACCTAATATGAAAGATAGTATGAAGCAATTTCAACCATCCAAAGTCAAGTCTACAAAAGTTACAAACGCAATAACTTTAGAAGAATTGAATAAGCAAAATCAAGAAAATAACAAAAAAGACATTTGGTACATCATTGCCGGAGTTGTATTGGTTTTTGCAATTGTTATTCTTCTTATTATAAAAACAAAAGAAAAGCTTATTGAAGTTACGGGTGAACAAGTAAACTATAATCTTGACGACAAACCAAATGCAAAAAAATCAAAAGATAAAAATAAAAACAAGCCGGACAAAAAGAAATCCGGAAACCTCAATACCACAATTAAAAATTTAGATAAAAAATATTCAAAACCTGTAAAAATGCCGGTGAATAATGTTCCTACTCAAGAAACAGAAGATGAACAAGAATTTGTTACACCGGAAGTAGAGAATGTTGTTGACCTTGATGAACTTCTCCAAGAAAAACAATCATCAAATCCTGAAATTTCTGATGATGAAAACAGTGCTTTGGAAGATTTCTTAAGCGGATTTAGCTTTGAAGAAGAAGAGGAAATAAAAGAAGAAGATAATAGATTAAAAGAATTTGAAGAAGAGCTTTTCAATAATTATATGAAAAGTGATAAACTTGAATTTACTCAGGATGACGTTGATAAAATCCACGCACTTATGACTTCTGAAATTTCAGATGACACAATGAAAAAAGCTCCGGAATTTTTGCCATCCTCTGAAAAAAACAAAAAACCGACACCGCTTCAACTTTTAGAAAAATTTGTTACGGTATTTGCTGTTCAACAAAATTTAACATTTACTGACAAAGATATTGACGCAATATACAAATTAATGAATGTTGAGCTTGATAAAGATTTTATTACGGATTTAAGAACCGACCCTGACCGTATGAAAGAAATGCAAAACGCTATCGAGCAACAAAAATCTAAACCGCATAAGAGTTCTGAATTATTGACTCTTAATGTAAAAGACATGCTTCCTGACCTTTCCGAAGCGCTCAAAAAACAAGATGGCAAAAGAATTGAATCAGAAGTTAAGCCGGAAGTTATATATGCAAGCGAAGGTTATGAAGTAAGTACATTAAAAATTAATGACAATGTACTTCCTGATTTATCAAAAGAATTAGACAATGAAGATGCATACAAAACCAGACCATCTGACGCAATCACTCTGGTTGATACTAGTTATGAAGTCGAAAAAATGGCAATAAAAGACGAGCTTCCTGACTTAAAAGATGTTATGGAAAATCCTGAAAAATATGAAACACCTGAACCTGAACCGGAAGAAGTTGATGAAGAAGCTCTCCTTAATAACATTTTGAATGTAACATTCAAACCATTTGATGACGGAACAAGAGAGTTTGAAATTATTAATGACGATATAAGTGTTTCTGACATGCAGAACGAATTTAATCAACTTAGTGACGAATTTGAAATCGTTAACGAAGAAGACATCCCGCCTGCAGAAGAGAATGAAAACGATGATTTTGTTACTTTATACGACAATAATTATATAGATTTTGATAATAATTTCGGAAATATTGAAGAAGTTATACCAGATGTAGAAATTCCTATATTCAATGATATTGAAGAACTTAAAGAAATACCACCGGAAGAACAAAAAATTGAAAATATCGACACCGGAAAAGAAGAGCACCAAGCTCCACATCAAAAAGAAAACGAGAATAGAATTATAGTAAGCGAAAGAGAAGAAAGAATACCTGAATTTTGTATACTTGAAAATGAAAAATATTCTATTGTAAGTTGTTCTCAATTCAGAGATGACATGGGATGTTATCTTGCAAAAAATTCAAAAGGCTACTGTATTATAGGTTATGTTGGAGATAAAATCTTCAGAATCAAATACTATGAAAAACTTAGCAATGAAAAGTTACAATCAAGAATAAGTAAAAAACTTGATGATGGAACAACTCGTTATATTGTAAGAATTGGTATTCACAAATTTATTATGAATGTAAAACAAGATGATATGGAATTTATAATGGATTTATGCTAAAAAAATTTCTGATTTTTTTATTTTTACCAATTATATTATGCGCATGTGAGAAAAACAATCAAGAAGAAATTACTTTTTCTTCTTGGGGTTCTGTTACGGAAGTTAGTGTATTAAATAAAATTATTGATGATTTTGAGCGAGAAAATCCTCAGATACGAATAAATTTCATGCACATTCCACAAAACTATTTTCAAAAAATTCATTTGCTTTTTGCTTCATCGCAAGCACCTGATGTAATATTTATCAACAATCTTTACCTACCATTGTACGCAACAAAGCTCGAAGATTTGAGCGATTTTGAGGATAAAAATTTGTATTACAAAGAGAGTTTAAAAGCTTTAAGTTACGAAAACAAACTTTTAGCAATTCCGAGAGATGTTTCAAATCTTGTTTTTTACAGAAACAGAGATCTGATTTCAGAAACTCCAAAAAATCTTGATGAGTTAATAAATATTCTTTCTAAAAGTCCAAAATACGGAATAAGCTTTGAACGTGATGTTTATTATATGTTTCCTTATGTAATGACAATGGGAGAGGACATTTACAACCCGCAAAAATCTAAAGATTTTTACAAAAAACTTGAAGGAAAGTATGCACCAACTCCATCAGAAGTCGGAAGTTCAACGCTCGCACAAATGTTTTTGGATAAGAAAATAGGTTTGTATCTATCGGGCAGATGGATGTATCCAAAGATAAAAGAAAGTGCTGATTTTAATTGGGATATAATAACTTTTTCCGGAATAGTTCCTCTTGATGCTTCCGGTTGGGCAATTTCTAAAGATTCAAATCACAAAGAATCTGCTAAAAAATTCGTTGAATTTTTATCATCAAAGGATAGCAGCGAGTATTTTATGAATACAGGGCTTATTGTTCCTGCAAGAATTGATGTTTCAAAAGATATTGATAACAAAATTTTTCTTGAAGCAATCGAAAAATCAAAAGCAATTAATGTTGACAAAGATTACAAAAAAATTGTCGACAAAATGAATAAAGAATTTTTTTAGTATTCTACTTTAATCCTTCAATAATACGTTCAAATTTCATACTACGAGAAGCTTTTAGAAATATTTTTGAATCCTTTGAAATATTTGTTTTAATATAGTCAACAACATTTTCTACCGTGTCAAAATGTTTTGAGTAGCAATTTTTTACTTCATCAGTAATATTTTTTGAAAGATTACCGACTGACAAAATCATTTCTGCATTTTCGATATTTTTGTGAGAATTGATATAATTTCCGATTTCTTTGTGATAATCGACTTCTTTTTCACCAAGCTCGCCCATATCACCCAAAACAATAACCGATTTTTTGTACAATTCCAATATTGTATCAACGAATGCGCGCATTGATTCAGGATTTGCATTATAGCTATCGTTTATAATTTCAAAACCACTTACGTTAACCGCTTCCCAACGCTTTTCAATCGATCTGTATTTTTTAAGCCCTGTTTTTATGTCATCAATGCTCATAGAAAGTTTTAAACCTGTATTTATTGCACTTAGAGCATTTTCTATATTATAATCTCCACCGACATTCAACTCATAAACATTGTTCTGATAAACAAATTTTGAATAGTGTTCTGATTTTTCAAGAATTTCTACATCTTTTAAAGAATAATATATTTTCTCACCATCAAAATCTACTGTTTTTTTAATTAATTCGTCATCATGCGCAATAAAAACATTACCTCTTTGATACTTAACAACTTCGCATTTAGCTTTTGCAATATTCTCTCTTGAGCCTAATCTTCCTATATGAGCCGTACCTACGTTAGAAATAATTGTAATATCCGGTTCAGAATATTTAGAAAGAAGTTCTATTTCACCTAAACCGCGCATGCCCATTTCTAAAACCAAAACTTCTGTATCATCAGGAGTTTCAAAAATTGTCTGACAAAATCCTATTTCATTATTGTGATTCAACGGGGTTTTGAATGTTTTAAATTTTTCTGAAAGCACAGAAGCAACAAGTTCTTTTGTCGTTGTTTTTCCGGAACTTCCGGTTACTGCAACAACTGTAAAGTTTTGTTTTTTACGTCTATAATTCGCAAGTTCGAGATAAGCTTTCAAAGTATCATCCACTTGGAGAGTTCCGCCTTTTTGTGTACAAAATGCGCCAACTGCACCTTTTTCAAGAGCTTGGTCAATAAATTTTTCACCATCAAAAGACGCACCTTTGAGCGGTAAATAAAAATCTCCTGATTGAATTGTTCTTGTATCAGTAGAAATTCTTACTTCTAAATTTTCATCAATTTCTTTTAAAACCTTAGCATTTGTTGCTTTTATTAATTCTTTTATATTCATTGTTTTTTTAGGGGAATAAGGGAATAGGGTAATAAGGAAATAAGAAGTTATAGAAATTATTATTTATAGAACGCGTTATGTATAAAAAATATTTAATACATCCTATTCCCTCATTGCCTTATTCCCCTATTCCCTTATTCAATATCCTCAATAATCTATCCACCCACTCATTATACGTCAATTTTTTTTGAGTTACAATAAAGTTATGAATATTTTAGATGAATTTGATACAATAGCAGCACCGGCAACACCAATGGGTGCAGGTGGAGTTGGAATAATTAGAATTTCAGGTGATAAGGCATTTGAAATTATTGAAAAAATTTTTTCAAACCCTAAATTTGAACCAAGAAAATTTAATCATGGTTGGATTATCGACAATACCATATCTTCTATTGATGTATCACACGCTGAGGCTGACCCAAAACTACAAAACAAACCTGTAACTTCAAAATTGTCAGCCGACCAATTGACTACGTGCGTAGCACTAGACGATGTAATAGTTTTACCTTTTTTTGCTCCAAATAGTTATACAGGTGAAAATGTTATTGAAATTCAATGTCACGGCGGTGTTCAGGTTGTTAAAAATATTCTTAATCTCGTTTTGAAAAACGGCGCAAGACTTGCCGAAAAAGGTGAATTTACAAAACGTGCATTTTTAAATAAGCGTATGGATTTGTCACAAGCTGAATCCGTTGCAGATATTATACATTCCAAAACATCTGATTTTGCAAAAGTTTCCATGAAAAATCTTTCCGGTGTTTTGAAGGAAAAAGTAAATAATATCAGGAATGAAATTTTTAAAGTTTTATCAAAAATTACAGCAGGAATTGATTTTCCGGAAGATGTACGAGAACCAGAATACTCGTATTTGATTGAAAAATTTGAGAATATAATTTCCGAAATTAATTCCGTATTAAAAGGTGCTGAAACTTCAAATATTTTCAGACAAGGAGCTTCTGTTGCAATTATCGGTAAACCTAACGTTGGTAAATCTTCGTTGTTTAATGCGCTTCTTAATTTAGATAGAGCTATTGTAACCGATATTGCAGGAACAACAAGAGATGTATTGAGAGAAACTCTTGATTTAGGTATTCCGGTAACACTTGTTGATACGGCAGGTATCAGAGAAGATGAAGAAGTTTCTAAAGTAGAGAAAATAGGTATAGAATATTCCAAACAATCGTTGGATGAAGCTGACTTAGTACTCTTTATTTACGACGCTTCAAAAGGGTTGGATAATGAGGACAAAGAAGTTTTAGAACTCTTAAAAGATAAAAAGCATATAATTATCGCAAATAAATCTGATTTAGTAGAACAAAAAGACGATAATACTCTTTATATTTCAGCACTCAAAGGAGAGGGCGTAAATGAGTTAAGAGAGTTATTAAAACATAAGGTTTGTGATATCGAGCCTGAGAGCTTAGATTTTGTAACTAACAAACGACAACAAGAATGCTTAAGAAAATCACGTTCAGCAATCGAACAGGCACTTCTTGCAGCACAATTAAGAGAGTTACAAGACTTAATTTCTATAGATGTAAAGTCATCTATTCTTGCACTTGATGAACTTACCGGTGAATTAATAACAGATAATGTTCTTGATAATATTTTTGAACATTTTTGTATAGGTAAATAAATTAATTTCCAACCGAATTACGCTTATCCTCAAGTTGTTTAAGGATACATTTTTGTGAAATTGTATCACGATTAAGTTCAGATATATTTTGATAAGCAAAAGAAGCTTTTATAATTCCATCCTCTTCATCAGTTCTCACAAATTTTGCAGATGTTTTAATATTTTTATCCGAAAATATAATATCCAATTCCACATTATCAGGTATTTTTATATCTTCATCTATTTTTACACGTATGCCGTTTGCAGAAATATCATAAATTTTTGAAGAAACTGTTTTTCCTTCAAACTTTAAGATAACATCACCTTCCATTTTAACTCTGAAAAATTCTCTTATTTGTTGATATTCCAAGTTTTCCGGAGTTTTTAAATTAAAAATAATATACGGAGCTGCATTTACTACCGATTTTAACGTGGTAGTTGCTTTATATAAACCATCGTTACACACAAAACTCAAAGACACATCTTGCGGTGTTTCAATATTCAAACTGTCATCAAATTTTATACAAGCAACAATTTCTCTATCTTCTATATGTTTTGCGACCGCTTTTGTAAAATGTTCCGTATCATTTTTATCTTTATAAACAATTTTTAAATATTTCACTTTTTCAGGATTAATACTAAATTTCATTATTTTTTGCTCTTTCTATAC
>CAZCZF010000073.1:0-8704 GCA_964503025.1 uncultured Vampirovibrio sp.
TGCATAGAACTCATTACAGTATCCGCAGTCATGTTGTAATTAGACAACATTGCAGCACCAGCAACCTTATTTAATGAGTTAATAGAAATGCCTGTTTGTTGATTAAAACTAGTATAAGCTTGATTGAGCTTTAGCATTGAGTTCGTCATTCTATCAAGCGCTATAACTGCACCAGCAACACCAGCGACAACTTTTCCCAACGAACCAACAGTCGACTTCAAAGATTTGTCAAAATCTTTGATTTTTTTATCATCCACTTTAAAACCCAAAGCGACAAATATTTCATCTAACAATCCATCAGCCATTTTATTCCTCGTTTATCAACATTTCAGTTTCAGTATAATCTGCCAAAAACGTTTCATAATTGTATTGTTGCATAACTTCATTTACAGGTGCTTGCCATATTAAACTAGGATTTCCCGACCAATAACCCTTTTTAGCAAGAAAGCATACAATACTCTCAAATTCATCAGCGTTTACTTTTATTCTAGGGCTTTTTCGTTCGTAGTGCCTAACGCCGACAACTTGCCAGCAAGACTCGAAAAAAAAGGAGCTAAGTTTTCCTTTAAACATTCATAAACAATTAAATCATAATCTTGCCTAGCCTCTTCAACATCATCAAACAAATTTATTCTAATTTGTTTATTATCATAAACGCAATAAGCTAAACACTCCCAAATAACATCGTTAAACTGTGGTGATGTTTCTAAACCTAATATTAAGTCCTTAAGTTGGTTTAAGTATTTTGAAACATTGCTATTAAAAGCTTGTTTCAATTCGTTTAAGCTATTAGGATTACCAATATCAATACTTACATTTTTTAATTCAGTCGCTATACATTGGCGCAATCTTCTAACCAACACAAAAGAAGCAGGGTTGATAATTATTTTAACACCATTATGTCCTATAAGTTCTTTCATAAAAACCTCCTGTTTCTATTATACAATAAAAAGGGCAATAACTAATATTGCCCTAACTAATCGAGAGAAAGGTTAAAAATATTAAATTAAAGCTCTTGTAGCAACGGCACCACGTAAAGCATATGAAGCTTTACCTTGTTCAGTATCACCGTTAACATTACCTTTTGCGTCAATATTTTTGACAAACATCATACCTTTTAATAGATATGTATCATAAGTTCTGCGTCCTTCGCCGTTTCCTAAAACCTTAGTAAACGCCCCAGTCATTAGTGTAAATCCTGCAAAATCTTCATCTTGTTGTGCCATTAAACCATTTAAGAACTTATCTACTGTGCCACCACGCATAACACTAAAATTCAAATTGAAGTTAGAACCACTTTCGTCTTTTGCATAGATTGTGTTTTTGTCTTTCCCAGTAGACATTGAAAAAAGTTCATTTGGGAATTCAATTGTTGCAGTATCCCCATCAGCAAATTCAAGCTGAATTGGTCTATTATTAATTATTAGCGAATCATCGCCTACTAAACTCGTTAAAGCCATTTGTTATCCTCCTACGCTTCTAAGAAGCCATTAACATTTATAAAGTGTACAGCACCTGCAGATTTACCAGCAGTTTGAATCAATGGAGCGATTCTAGCTTCTCTCTCAGCTTGTGATTGCTGCGCTACTGGTATTGAATAAATATAATAACCATTTTGCTCAATATTTCTATCAAAATCCTCTACATCACCAAACTTAGCAGCCCCATTCCATGTCAAACCCTTGCCTAAGAAACCATTGTTTACATATTGGTCAAATACTTTAGCAATAGCACCCTTAATACCAGTAATGCCGATTTCTGTTTGTGCTACTTTTGTACCTACTTGTCTAATATAGTTGTATGCTGTAACTTGCAAGTCATTAATCAATGCTTGAGAACCAGTCATATCGTCAGCATAACCACCAGCAGCTTTGTTTGAAAAAACTACACCCAAACCACCTTGATTACAATATATATCAACACCTTGTGTTTTTGCCTTATTAACGTATGTAACAGTCATGTTAACATCAGGGTCAATAGTAGCCAACTCTTTCAAATTCATAGTTAAACAAGTTTGTGAACCTGTGTAATTTGTAGCTAACAATCTTGAAACATAAGCAGCTAGCATACATTTTGAATTTATTGCGCCGTCTGAATAAGCTAGCAATTTAGCTCTATTATAACCACCTAAAAGTAATTCCGAACCTAAAACATCAATATTTTCAAGCGATTGAGTTACTTCCCAGTAATTTCTATCAGAAGCAGCTAAAGCTTTAGCATTGGCTTTTACAGAATCATTTTCTCTGAAACAAGTGTCTAAAATTTGCCCAAAATAAAACTTATCAGCTACTCTATTATATGCTTCGACCAAAGACTCTTTGTCTTTTGCATTTACACCAGCAGTAGGTTGTAAAGTCTTAACATTCAAATAACTTTCACTAGTTAAATCTTGGTCTTCCAAACCTACAGCCAAAGCAATTGTGCTTTCCTTACCGTATTTTTTAGATTCAAATCTGATTTTTTTATCTTCTACAACTGAAATTGTAGCGTCTGCATATTTACTAGCCAATACAGTAGCGATATCGGTAACGGTTTTAACTGCTTTAAAGTTTAAGTGTTTAATTAAATTTTCTTTACCATCTACTGTAATTTTTAAATCACCATCAATTACAGCGTTAAAGTTTGCGATATTTGCCGAAATATCACCAGTCTCTAAGTAGCCACTAGTAGCATTTGTAGCATTGTATGGAATAATATACAACGAACCACCACCAGTTGTTAAATTAGGTGATTGAGCAAATATAGCATTTGCCATTTGCGCTGTTACAGATTCAGAACCAAAATCATTGGCGACCTCACTAGCGCTCAAATAAACTCTGTATTCATCAGAGAAATCTGCTTCTTCATTAGTGAACAAGCCAACATTTGCAACGACCCTTGAAGTCAATCCTCTAGGCGCTGCGGACATACTAATATTAGTAGTATAGCTTACTGGAATTTGTGACATCTTATAATCTCCTTTTTATTTTATTATAACGCATTTTACTCAAAAGGTTTGAAATCTTTATCAACAACAAAACTGGTTTTATTTTCTAATTTATCAATACTAGCTTCAATAGGGAATGTGTCGTAGTAATCAACAACATTTGTATACGTCTTTTTATATTGCGCAGCAATTGTGAGCGTATATCTATAAATTTGCGAGCTTCCCTCTGCTTCATTTGTATTGGTAAAACTTTGCGGAATCTCAAAAATCCTACATTCATGCTTCTCTTGCATTTGTTTACTAAAAACTGATTCCAATGCTGCTATTACTTCGAATCTTCTAACCCTAGCGTCATTATTTCTGCTTTTAATATCAATTTGAATATTATCAGCAATAATTAATTCTTTTACCTCTGTATACTTGCCATTAATTGTTTTATAACTATCTTGACTTGAAATAATACGACTACCAATAGATTGTATGCCAATTTGTAACTTGTCTGTATTGCCTAAATGCACATTTGGAGCAACGATATAAACACTAGGAACAATAAAGCCGTCAGACTCTCCATAATCCTCTGGAAGTTGCAACTGATTGAGCAGTATTTGTTGTATAAGCTTTTCTATTTCTATATTCATACTATTCCCTCATAATCCTTAATACAGTGATATTCGGTGTAACCATTAAGCTTATAATCCTTTGCAGCCATAATTTTATAGTTAATGTTATCTAACTTTACAATTTTACCTACTGGCAACTGCTGATATTTAATAGGAACGTGCAATT
Organism: uncultured Vampirovibrio sp.; assembly: GCA_964503025.1. Lineage (GTDB taxonomy): Bacteria > Cyanobacteriota > Vampirovibrionia > Gastranaerophilales > Gastranaerophilaceae > CAG-196. The sequence goes on from CAZCZF010000073.1 coordinate 3,713, forward strand.
GGTACCATTTCCAATTTCTTTGTCCCTCAGGCTTTAAACTTATATCCTCAGCGCTTAAAGGTTGCAAAACACCTTGCATTTTAACAAATTTAGATATTTCTACAAACTCTCCGTCAACTCTAACTTGCTTTGTAAAATTAGCAACAAAATCAATCATCCAACCAGTAAGAACATCATCTACTTGTGGCATACCATTAGATATTTGATTGATTTTAATATTACGTCCTGCCATAATTAATCCTTTTTATAAACTTCACTTGCAATTGATTGTCGCAATAAACCTGTATTAATCAACGGAGTATCAGAGCCTTTAAGCTCAATATATTGCTCATTTATATTTCTCATCCACTGTCCAAAACCAGCAGTATCAAAAGCTTTTTGAACAATTGCAACACCTTTTAAACCTAATCTGTACAATGGGAAATGAACGTTTCCAGTTTTTAAACCATCAATTAACATTCCCTTATCTACTTCATCCATTTTGGATAATGTTTTTTTCTTTAACCTCAATGGCATTCTTAGAAACGAACGAGTAGGAATACCCGTTATTGTAATTTTTTTGCCTTTGTAAACAAAAGAGCGTGGCGTTTCACTTCCGAATTCGTGCAACATTGCAACACTTGCTAATGATTCGCCAGTAGGGGTATTGCCACCCAAAACCCCTACTTTTACCCTATATTGCGCCATTTTTTTAATATTTTCTTGAAGTTTTTTTAAACCTTTAAGGTCTCCACCTTTTATCTTCCAACTCATACAACCCCCTATGGTGTAGTTGCACCACGTACAACACTAATATTGCCACGCAAATAAGGCAATATTAACATTAAATATCTCATACCATATTGAGAAGTTATATAGTAAGCAAAAAGCTCATTTTGTAATAAATTATTAGGTATACCGTATTGCTGTGAAACACTACCTACAGATTTGCCAGTAACAACGGCATTGATTTGAGAAGCTAATCCTTGATTACTAGTTCTAATTGTATCAACTAAAATATGTGCCGATAAATACAATTGGACTAATAAATAAATATCATCGGACATTTCAAGGTCGTTTTGCTTCGGAATGATAATTGAAGCTTGCAAAATAGAATTTTTAACATCGTCATCCAAAACATAATTGTAAATGTCATCAGTGACACGTTGCCAATAATCAGTATCACTCAATGGTTGGTTATTATCATCTTTTAATGATATATAAAACTTTTCATTGTCAAAAACCTCATCATCCGCCATATAAACCTTTGTTGGCTCATATGTTGGTAGATAAGGAAAATCACGTTTAAAAAAATCTTTAAAATCTTGCACTGTAATCATAATTCCATTATACACTAAAAAAAAGAGCTACAAAAAAGTAGCTCCATAAAGTCGTAATTAACAATGTGTGTGTTTATTTAGAGAGTTTTATTTCTAATTTTTCAATTTGTTTTTGAGCTTTTGCCAAATCAGCTTGTAGAAGTTCAAGCTGTTTTTTAGCTTCATCTCTTTCAGCAGTAACAGCAGCCAAATCAGCTTGTAGAAGTTCCAAATTTTTGTCTTCCTTAACGGTTAAAACTGGTGGCTCTACAATTTCAGTAGCATATAAAGATTGTAAAAGTTTGCCCTCTTTTTCTGTTACCTCGAATATTTGCCCAGGTTGGATTTCTCCAACCTGTGCAATAATAACTCTTTTACCTTGGTTAAAAAGTTGCATACTAACCTCCTACGCTCTATCGAAGTAAAGCATTGTCTTATCTCTGAACAATTTAACACCTGTAAATCTGGAGTAAGCAGCTGATGTATAATCGAAACCGTTTACTGTACCAGGCAATGTAACTGTGAAATCTAGAGGAATGTTCATAATTACATGGTCAGGTGCTTTTTTGTAAAGAACATATCTGTCTTTATTCAAAGAAGCGATGTGTGCGTTGTGTTCTTTACAGCAATAAGCGTTAGGAATAACCTTAAAGTTGCCATTGCCAGTTGCTGCCTTTAATGCGTCTTGCAATACTTCTAACTTAGTTTTTACAGGGAATTCTGCAGACATTTGGCTAGATAAACCATAGAAATCATCAGCAGGAATCATGAATACGTTAGGTGTTGCTGTGTAAGCGCATTCTTTCATATATGCAGGCAATAAACCAGCAATAACAGCATTAAACTCAGTAGCATTCATTTCAGAAAGCTTCTTATTAATTAATGTTGCATTTGAAGTTACGCCTTGTTGAGTCAATAGACCTGGATATTTTGCAACATCAGCTTTTAAACCGAAGTTTACTGTATCTTGAATACCTAAGTCATATTGCTTTTTGCGAGCTTTATATTTTTGTTGAGCATAGTCAAGATTTTGAGTACCTTGAGCAAAAGTGCCTTCTTCAAAAATATTGTAATTAACATCTTTTTTCCAACCGATAACATGTCTTTCAGTAGGTTCTACGGCAATATCATCAGAGTAAGCGTCTGCTCTATTCTTAGCTGTATTAATTAAACCAGATTCGAAATCACCGCCTTTAATGGCTGTAGTCCAGTTAAATAATGTAGCTGAGAATGGATTGCCTTGTCCTACTTCAATATCTACCATATCAGCCAATGGCATTTCATAATAAACTTCTTCAATAATTGTAGGCAAAATTGATGTCATTGTAGTAATAGCTTGGTTAGCACCAATAGAGTTAAGATATTCTACACTCTTTTTGCTATCAGCATGACCAACAATACCTTGTGGTGACCAAATTTCACCTTCACGGTTTACAACCAATGGTTGATTAAAAATTTTTCCCATTTTTATATCTCCTTTTTTATCTTTACTAAGCTGGTAATTCATAAGGTGCATACAACATTACAGGTACTAAATCGCCTGCTTTAGCTTTAATACAAGCTTGACCAAATGCAGTTTTACCGTTGGTCGCTGTAGCTACTTTCATACCTTCTACTACAGCCATTACATCAGCACCTGCTGCCAATGCTGCACTTGCTTCCATTTTAACAATAGAGTAGTCGTAAGCAATGTTTACAATTTCACCCTCTTTTGCACCGTTTGCATAAGCTGTATCGAATGCAACAACACCAAAAATAGTATCTGTATCAGCTGTAATTTTTTCAACAACTGTGATAGGTGAATCTACGTCTTTGATTTTAACAATATCACCTGCGGCTAAAGCTTCTGCCGCTTTACAATCTCTAGTGTTTTTTGCAGTAACAACAACACCTTTTGCGTCTCCGAATCTAAATCTGTTTAAACTCATTTTTTATCTCCTTTTTATTTTCCGTAAATCTTTCTACCACGTTCAAGACCTTTAGCTTGCGTATATATTTCAATCTTATCACCTTCAGTAGGTTGTTGAAGCATTGTTTTTTCCATTGCATTGAAGAACTCATCACCGCAGTTTTGTTTTTCTTCTTCTTCTTCATCTTCTTCGTTTTCTTTTTCTTCCTTTTCTTCTGCGTTTTTCTTTTCTTTAAAAGCGTTTACAAGTTCTTTTTTAGAATAAGTTTCGCCATCCATTTCGAACTTGTCATCATCATCTTCTTCTTTTTCTTCCTTTTCTTCTGCTTCATTTTTTTTGCAAGCGTTGAATTTTTCTTCAATCAACTCACCCATTTTAGTAAACATTTCTTCTACGTTCATGTTATCCTCCTTATCATCTTTACTATTTTCATAAATTTTTGCGTCTTCATATCTCGGATTCTGAACTAACGCCAAATGCGTAAATTCCAATTCAGTTATTTCTCTATCATACGGCACATTGTGCCACGTACCACCAGCACCATACGCCAACGGTTTGTACGCACAAGATACACTATAGCCATCAGCAATTACTTGTTTGCCTTCGTCATCAAATACAACAAAGTTACAATCAAATGACGAGCTGTCGCCAAAGCAACATTCAGAGCCTGTTACATAGCCTACAGCATACTCGTGCATATTTTCTGGTGTAATTCCAGTAATATGGTCTATAATTACTGGTCTACCCTTTATTGTCGCACAAGCCCTTTGCAAAGTTTCAGCCGATAAATACACTCGTTCATTAGCATATTCGCATACGCCTTTTTCAATAAAGTTTACTGCTGTATAAACTTTTGCCCAATCTTTTGAATTTTGTATTTCCATTATGATACCTCTTTTTAATTACAATTATACACTATATTATTGGTATTGGTTGACATCTACATTGCCAATCTTCACCTGGGTTGTTTCTATCCCCTTTTTCGTTCGTTATTGGTGGGTTGTCAAATTCAAAAATCTTTCCATCCAAATCTTTATGCATTTGTCGTACTCGTTCGTCGTGTGACGTAGACCATTTGTATTTGGTTACGTTTGCTCGCTTGTAAACAATTTGCCTATAATTAGAAACAAACAAACCAGTCTCTTGACGCGCCCAAAATACAGCCTTATTGCGTGAAACATTAAACTCACGCATAATTGTATCAATTAAATTTTTATCGCCTAAACCCTCAAGTATACTTTTTTCAACTAATTCTCTTAATCGATTAACTTGTTCCTCTACGAAACCTTTTATTGGCAGTTGCAAATTGTCAACATACTTTGCAATAAGTTGTTCACGTTCAGTAGGTGTGAAATTGACTTTAATTTTAATAGAATTTTCTAAAGTAGCAATTGTTTGTTCATCTAAATCCTCTAAAATTTCATCCAATGGCACATTCAACTCTTCGTTTAAATTTGCTATAAACTTAGTGGAATCAAAAGAATTTAAAAATTGTATTACTTGTTTGTACATTGTGGCAGTAGTTAAACTTGCTACCGCAATAGCATGATTAATATTTACAGGCAATTTAGCTTTGTCAATAACAAAAGCAGATTTTCTCTTATCAAACTTTGCGCCTAAATCCATCAACTCTTTACTGATTTTGGCGTTGAACTTACCAATAAACTTACCGTCTACATATTGTATTTTGTGTTGTAAAATAGCTTCAATAATAACATTGGAGTCGTTATAGTATTCTCTAATAGGTTTAATAATATTAACCAACTCATCAAAAAGACTATTGG
>CAZCZF010000074.1:0-8533 GCA_964503025.1 uncultured Vampirovibrio sp.
GGAATAAACAAATAAAAAAATATATTAAGGCAAAATATTTAAAAAAAAATAAATTTGACATCTTGCAAGATAAACTTAAAGCTCATATTGATATGCGTTTTGCAAATTTTATCAATTCGTATTACATGCCAAACGAAATAAAAAATAATGATTTTGAATTGCAGCTCATTCAAAAAGCTAATAATTATTTATTGAAAGAATTTAAGAGAATTTGTGATAAAAACGGAATTAAATACTGGTTAGATTGGGGAACCTTACTTGGAGCGGTAAGGCATGGAGGATTTATTCCTTGGGATGATGATGTCGATGTTTCAATGACAAGAGCTGATTATGAAAAATTTAAAAAAGCTGTTGAAAAAGAACCTAATTATATTACTGAAGAATGGCTACATTTAAGGCATCCAATTGATAAATGTAAAGTTAATAAATTCTGTTTTAATAATCTTGATATTCATTCATATGTCGATATCTTTCTCTATGATTATTGCGAATGCAATGATAAAGACGAATATTATAAAAAATTACGCAAAAATAAAAGCAAATTGCAATGGGAATTAGCAAAGTTAAATAAACCGCAATATGATTTTTGTCCTTGTAAAAATAAAAATGATTTAGAACGTATTAATAAAATCTTTAACAAATACATTAATATTTATTCTCAAAATTTTAATGGAAGTTATTTAATATATGGAATAGAATCTCCTGAAAATACAGCGAATAAAATTCTTAATACCTCAACAATTTTTCCACTTTCAACAATTAAATTCAATAATATTGAATATTCTGCACCTAATAATATACATAAGTTTTTAACAGTTTGTTACGGGAATTATATGAAAATTCCTGCGGATATTGGGGAATACAAACACCCCAAATACACGGAAAAAGAATTAGAATGCATTGTTAGATTATTAAATAACATAGGAGAAATATAATATGAAAATTTATATTGGTATGAGTGCGGATTTGTTGCACCCTGGACATTTGAATATTATTAAAGAAGCAAGAAAACTATTAGAACAACATAATGGCGGAGAACTTATAGTTGGTCTATTAACCGATAAAGCAATTGCAAGTTATAAACGTTTGCCATATATGACTTGGGAACAAAGAAAAGTTGTTGTAGAAAATGTAAAAGGTGTAACTCAAGTTGTTGCGCAAGAAACATTGGATTATGTTCCAAATCTTTTGAAAATAAAACCTGATTATGTTTTACATGGGGATGATTGGAAAACAGGTGTGCAAGCAAAAACTCGTCAAAGAATAGTTGACGTTATGGCTCAATGGGGCGGAAAAGTAATAGATATCCCTTATACAGAAGGAATTTCATCAACTCAACTTAATAAAACCTTAAAAGAAATTGGCACGACTCCTGAAATCAGGTGTCATAGATTAAGACGTTTGTTAGATTCAAAAGATATCGTTACAATTTGCGAATCGCATAATGGTTTATCAGGTTTAATTGTTGAAAATACTTATGTTGAAGAAAACAATAAGAAAGTTGAATTTGATGGAATTTGGATTTCTTCTTTAACACAATCGGCAGCGCAAGCAAAGCCCGACATTGGTTATCTTGATACAACAACAAGAATGACTACTCTGAACGATATCCTTGAAGTTACAACAAAACCTATTATCTATGATGGAGATAATGGCGGACCGCAAGAACATTTTATATTTACCGTAAAAACATTGGAACGTCTTGGGGTTAGCGCAATTATTATTGAAGATAAAGTCGGTTTGAAGAAAAACTCTTTATTTGGAACAGAAGTTTTCCAAGAACAAGATACACCTGAAGATTTTGCACAAAAAATTAAAGCAGGAAAACAAGCTCAAGTAACTGAGGATTTTATGATTATTGCAAGGATTGAAAGTTTAATTCTTGAACAAGGTATGGATGACGCTATTGCAAGAGCAAAAACGTATTTAGATGCAGGTGTTGATGGCATTATGATTCATTCTCGTCAAAAAACATTTGACGAAATCAAAGAATTCGCGACCTTATATAATCAATTGCCAAACAGAAAACCGCTTGTAGTTGTGCCATCTTCATATAATCAAGTAACAGAAAAAGAATTGATTGAAAACGGCATAAATGTTGTAATTTATGCTAACCATTTATTAAGAGCAGCTTATCCTGCTATGGTTAATGCTGCAAAATCTATTCTTGAAAATCATAGATGTAAAGAAGCAAGTGACGAATATTGTATGAAAATAAAAGATATTATCACTTTAATTCCGGGGGCAAAATAATGATTAATGTTGAAGATTTATACAATTTACTAACTCAAAATAATGTTGATTGTTTTTGCGGAGTTCCTGATAGTTTATTAAAAGATTTTTGTGCGTATATTACAGATAATACAGATAATAAACATCACACAATTACAGCAAATGAAGGTAATGCAATAGGACTTGCCGCAGGGCATTATTTAGCAACAGGCAACCCTGCATTAGTTTATATGCAAAATTCAGGCATTGGAAATTGTGTAAATCCGCTTTTATCATTAACTGATGAAGAAGTTTATAACATCCCTCTTTTGATGTTTATTGGTTGGCGAGGTGAGCCTGATAAAAAAGATGAACCTCAACATATTAAACAAGGAAAAGTTACCGATAAATTATTGGATGTTATGGGGATAAAATATTCAATTTTACCTGATAATTTTGAAGAAGCTAAGTCTTTGATTAATGAAGCTTTTCAATATATGAAAGATACAAATTGTCCTTATGCTTTTATTATAAAAAAAGGCACATTTGAAAAATATTCTCTAAAAAATAAAAAAGTTTCTAATTATGATTTAAAAAGAGAAGACGCAATCGAAACTGTTATTAAAAGTCTGAAAGAAACAGATATTATTGTTTCAACAACAGGACATATTTCAAGAGAAGTTTATGAAACAAGAGAGCGTTTAGGACAAAATCATAAACGAGATTTTTTAACGGTCGGCTCTATGGGTCATTCAAGCTCTATTGCATTAGGTATTGCTCTTGAAAAACCTGATAGACAAATATATTGTTTTGATGGCGATGGGGCTTTATTAATGCACCAAGGAGCTTTGAGCGTTAACGCTACAAAAGAACTAACAAATTTTAAACATATTGTCTTTAATAATGAAGCTCATGATTCTGTCGGTTCTCAACCGACTGCAATGTATAAAGAAAATGTTTCTTGTGTTGCACTTGATTGCGGCTATAAAAAATCATATTGCGTTCAAACAAAAGAAGAATTAATTAAGATTTTACCTGAATTTATAGCGAATAATTGTACGTCTTTACTTGAAATCAAAGTAAAATGTGGAGCAAGAGAAGATTTAGGCAGACCAAAAGAAAAACCTTGGGAAAATAAAAAACTTTTTATGGAGAATTTAAACCAAATTGATTTTTGTTATAGGGGTGCAATAGAAAATCTATCTAAAATTTTAAAAGAAGAGCAGGTAAAAGATGTCCTTGTTTTTACAGGGAAAAAATCTTTTGAAAACATTGAACCCATTGTTGAAAAAGAATTATCAGGATTAAATGTGCATTATTACAATGATTTTTCAGCTAATCCTAAAAAAGATGAAGTTGATGTTGCGATTAAAAATATAGATAAAAAATTTGATATTATTGTTGCAATAGGTGGCGGAAGCGTGATGGATTTTGCAAAAGCATATCGCTATTATTTAAAATCTGATAAAAAATTAATCGCAATACCTACAACAGCAGGAACAGGAGCAGAAAGCACTCAATTTGCCGTTATTTATATTGATGGAGTTAAACATTCGCTTGATGAAAAATCAATTTTGCCTAATTATGCAATAGTTGATAGCCAATTTGTTGATGGTAATCCTAAATATTTAAAGGCTTGTACTGCAATGGATGCTTATTGTCATGCGATTGAAAGCTATTGGGCAGTAAAATCAACCGCATTAAGTAGAGAATATGCTAAACAAGCTATGATTTTATGTAGAGAGAATATTGTTCAATATGTAAATTCAAATGATAAAAGGGCTTGCGATAATATGATGATGGCCTCTCATATTGCAGGTAAAGCAATAAATATTTCAAGAACAACAGCTGCTCATGCCTTGTCTTATAAAATCACTACAGAATTTGGCATCCCCCATGGGGAAGCTGTCGCAACGACTATCGCAAAAATTATTGAATTGAATTCTGAAGTTAATTCTATTAATTGCAACGATTTGAGAGGTAAAAACTTTGTTTCTACAAGAATTAAAGAAATTTACCAAAATTTGTGTTTTCAAAATCCGATGGAATATTTTAATGAGTTATTCAAAAAAATTAGCTTTAAACCTCGCATATATAGTGAATTAGAAATTAATTTAATTATTAATTCAGTAAATAGCGGCAGATTATCTAATAATCCTGTGTTATTAACTGCTGGTGAATTAAAGCAGCTATTTATTTCTAATAAGGAGAAAACTTTATGCAAAAAATAATAAAAAAATACAAAGACTATGACAGCAAGACCAATATTATAGAATTGTTTGGTTATAAATTTAAATATCCGTTGTCTGAGAATGAAGTGCTATTGTATAATATAAGCCAGTCTTTAGTAGATTTACTTTTTTTAATGGAGCAGAAATATCCTCATAAAAATATTGATGTTCAACCTGCATTGAATTTACAGATGCAAATGGCAGAGCTGGCAGCCAACGCAAGTGCAGAGTATATTATGCAAAATTTGCAAAACTGTCCTTCGTACAAAAATCGTTTCGATGTTTTAGAGAAATCTTTATCAGAGGTGACAATAAAAGATGGGTTATTTATAGAATGTGGGGTTTATAAAGGTAAATCAATAAATTTCATTGCGTCAAAAATATCTGATAAGACAATTTATGGTTTTGATTCTTTCGAAGGATTGCCGGAAGACTGGACAAATTATTACAAAAAAGAACATTTTTCTGTAAAAAAACTTCCAAAAGTTAAAAATAATGTCACACTAATTAAAGGTTGGTTTGATGATACTTTACCAAAATTTGCAGAAGAACATAAAAATGAAAAAATAGCTTTTTTGAATTGTGATGCAGATTTATATTCGTCAACAAAAACAATTTTAAATTCATTCAAAAACAATATTTCACCAGGAACAATTATACAATTTGATGAGTACTTCAATTATCCAAATTGGCAGAAACATGAGTTTAAAGCTTTTCAAGAATTTATTGATGAAAATAATCTCAACTACGAATATATCGCATACGCTTATCAAGCTAAACAATGTACAGTAAAAATACTATAAAGAGGTTAGGAAATGCTGGATTTTAGCATAGAAAAAGAAGATTTAAAACATATATTTCAAAAAAGAACATTGGATAATTGCGTTGTAACCAATAGGATTTTAGGTATCACAATGCACTATGTTCAAGGGAAAATGTATTTACCGTTTATCAAAACATTAAAATTGGTGTCCAAATGTTCAGATTGTGATTTTAGTGAAATAATAGAAAACTTTATTCAAAAAAGTAAAATAAAAAAGCATAAAGTTAGTGATTTCCAAAAAGATAAAACATATTTTGAAAATATTATATCAAATATCAATCCATCAACTTTTCATAAAGCAAAAGGCAAAATGAGAAAAATTCAACTTGAAGAATTAAATTTTGCTAAAGAAATATTGTCTGATATAGAGCTGAATGCGGGATTGACTCCATTCATGGATGATGGAACATTACTAGGTGCAATAAGACATGGTGGGTTTATTCCTTGGGATGATGATTTTGACTTTTCTTTAATGAGAAAAGATTTTGAGCAATTGAAGATTTATTTAAAATCAAAATATGCATATATTGATACTTCTGAATGGGTAAATAGTAAATATGAAGAGCATTTAAATACTTGCTTTGATAAATATCCAAATCAAATATTTGTTTTGCAAAGACTTACATCTTTAAAATGTTACAGAGGTACAGCAGGAAAATTTGTTGTTTGTGATTTCTTTGCACTAGATTATTATAATGATTTTCATAATGTCAATACTCTTACTGAATATGCACTATCTATAAAAGAACGAATTTTTAGCAAAGAAATAACTTTTGGGCAAGCATTTGATATATATAATAATGAAATCAATCAGAACGAAAATATTGTTCAAGAAAGTAATTGTATTGCTCCTGGTATTGATAATTTTGATTTTTATTACTATTCAATAAAGGGCATTAGAAGAAAGGATGATATATTCCCTTTAAAAAAAATTAAATTTGAAAATGTAGAATTTTATGCACCAAACAATACACACGAATATTTAAAAACAATTTATAGTAATTATAATAAAATTCCAACCATACTCAATAATTGTCGGCACAGAAGTGATTTAGATAATAATATCTAAAAAAAGGAAAATATGAAACTAAGTAAAACTCAAGCGTTAAACTCATATAAATATGGATGGTTATTATCAAGAATATACCCATACATAAAACCTGTTCTCCCAAGAGTTATTTTAGGTTTTGTCATTGCAATTCCTTTGGGACTTTTAGATGGTGTAACGGCATTTGCACTTAAGCCATATATGGATTATGTTGTTGGGCAAAAAGATTTTGTGTTTGAATTCTTAGGGAATAGTTATACTTTTACATGCCAAATGTTTGCATATCTTATTCCTGTATTTGTAATCCTTTTTGCCATTGTTCAAGGTGTTTTAAGATATTTAAACACATATATTTCAGAATGGACAAGTAAAAAAATTACAAATTCAGTAAAAATAGATTTATTTAAACATTTAGTTCAAATGGACACTAAATTCTTTGATGAAAATTCATCAGGAATAATTATGTCACGTTATTTAAATGACCCGCAAACTGCAGCAGATGGATTAATTGATAAAATTAAAACAATGACAACAAGCGTTTTTGGTGCTTTAGGTCTAATTTGTGTAATGCTTTATAGCTCTTGGAAATTAGCACTTGTCGGGGTTTTGATTCTTTGTGTTGCTTTTATTCCTGTTGTTTTAATTAGAAACTTAATTAAAGAAACTTCCAATCAAAATATGGTTATTAGCGGAAATATCAGAACCAATATGAATGAAACATATTCCGGCAATAGGATTATGACTTCATATCAACTTCAAAACAGACAAAAAGATATTTTTGAAAATGAAATTAATAATTCTTTTAATGTTTCGATGCATTTAATTAAACGCTCCGGTTGGATGTCACCTTTGATGTATCTGATTGCATCATTTGGAATTGCAATTGTTTTAAGTTATGGTACAAGTTTAATTACCTCAAGTCAAATTACGGCAGGTAGTTTTGCATCATTTGTAACTTCGCTTTTGCTGCTTTATAAGCCTGTAAAAACTCTTGGAAACACTATGACAAGTATTCAAAAAATATTTGTTGCAATGGGCAGAGTTTTTGAACTTTTTGATATAGCTCCAACTGTTCAAGAATGCGAGAACCCAATTGAATTTAACACTTTAGAAAAAGGAATTAAATTGGAAGATGTTCATTTTGAATATTTATCTAATAAACCTGTGCTAAAAGGTATTAATTTGGATGTCAAAAAAGGAGAAACAATTGCAATTGTAGGTAATTCCGGCGGTGGAAAATCAACAATTATAAATCTTATTTCAAGATTTTATGATGTAACTTCAGGTGCTATAAAATTTGATGATGTTGATATTAAGAATTTCAGTATTGAAAGTATCAGAAGAAACATAGCGGTTGTTTTTCAGGATAATTTTTTGTATTCAGGAACTATTCGTGAAAATATAATGATGGGAAATTATAAAGCAACAAATGAAAAATTGCAAAATGCAATCCATTCGGCTTATTTAGATGAAATGATTTTAAATATGACCGATGGAATTGATACTGTGATTGGAGAAAGAGGCACAACGCTATCCGGCGGACAAAAACAAAGAGTTGCAATTGCTCGTGCAATGATAAAAAATTCTCCAATTGTAATTTTAGATGAAGCAACTTCAGCGCTTGATAACCAGTCCGAAGCTGTTGTTCAAATGGCTTTAGATAATTTGATGAAAGAAAAAACGGTATTTGTTATAGCACACAGATTATCAACAATAAAAAATGCTGATAGAATTGCTGTTATAAACGAAGGAGAACTCGTTGAACTTGGTACTCATGAAGAATTGATGCAAATTCCATACGGGCAATATAGGACTCTTTATGAAATGCAATTTAAGAAAAGCTAAATATAATAGAACTATTGTTAAGGATTAAAACCATGAAAGAATTCGATGAATATGAAAGTTTAATAAAAAAAATATCAGAATATGCTATTAAAAATAATATTAGTTCCGAGATAGAATATATTTCTAAAATATACAGAAGTGCTAATGAGGAAATTAAACAAGCCATAAACAAGGCTATTGAACTAAGAACTGAACTAGGTTATTTGGATAAAGAAGTCGCAAACTTACATGTCCTTTTGGGAGCAGGAAGTCAACTTTACTCAAACTTTGAAAATATAGATGTTGCATTTTGCGTTTCTTATGACATTTGTTGTTATGCAAATCAAAAGAGTTTAATAAAAGAATGTGAAAAATATAAAGATAATAATTCTATTT